>CAJOGH010000232.1 GCA_905233865.1 uncultured Atopobiaceae bacterium | reverse complement strand
GTTCAGCCCCATGGTATGCTCGGTGAATCCCGAGGCTGGCCGCGAGTGCGACCTGTCGCCGATCGAGAAGGACGGCGAAGGCCGCAAGGTCGTGGTCGTGGGGTCGGGTCCTGCGGGGCTCGAGGCCGCGAAGGTTTTGTCGCAGCGCGGCTTCAGCGTCGTGGTCCTAGAGCGAGCCGAGCGCGTGGGCGGTCAGCTGGTGTATGCTGCCAAGCCGCCCAAGAAGTGGCGCCTGGACTGGCTCGTCGAGTACTATGAGACCATTCTGGAAGGCGCCGGGGACGCGGGGTTCGGCAGGGTGGAGCTGCGATGCGGCGTGGAGGCCACGGCCGATGTCGTCGCGGCCGAGAAGCCCGTCGCGCTGATCTGGGCAGCGGGCTCCGAGCCCGTAAGGCCCGCGTCGATCCCCGGTCTCGATGGCGAGTTCGTGCTCACACCACCGCAGGCGATCATGGCCGAGCCGCCGCTTTCGGGCGAGAACGTCGTGGTCGTGGGCAGCGGCATGACGGGCATCGAGGTGGCCGAGATGCTTTCCTCCAAGCAGGGCTGCCACGTGGAGCTCTACGAGATGGTGGAGCAGATCGGCCCCGGCATCTTCTTCCAAAACATGATCGACATTATGGGGCGTCTGGGCGCCACGGACACCGGGTTGCATCCCGGTCATAGGCTGCTCGAGGTGGCAAACAAGGTCGCCGTGTTTGAGACCGCCGACGGCGAGCGCGTTGAGGCGCCGTTTGACCACCTGGTCCTCTCGCTGGGCATGCGACCGACCGTTGCGCCGGCATGGACCGAGGAGCTGGGCGTGCCTGTGCTCGTGGCTGGCGACTCTTGCGGCGTCGGCCGCATCCAAGAGGCGGTGACGGGCGGATACAACGCCGCTCGCTCCGTAGAATGAGCGCGCGCGGCATGCTGCCGCCGGTGAGGATGGTGTTCCATCGTCGGGGGGCATCCCAGAGAGTGGCGACGGACCTCCATAAAGGAACTGCCGGCAACTCCTCGGCAGTTCCTTGTCACGTCCCGTGCCGGATTGGCGGCGTTCGCCGGCAGCAAGAGGCCCCGAGGAGGAGAGCCCGTACGCTGACTGCCTTACAATGCTGGGTGAGTTGAACACGCGAGGGAGGGGAGCGACGCCATGGGAAGACGTGGCCTGAGAGGTGCTGCAATCGCGATCGTGGCGACGGCAGGAGTACTTGTCTGCGTCGCGGTCGCCGCACTAGCCGTGCTGCAGGCTCGCACCGACTCCCTCCACGACGACTGTACGGCCGTGCTGAACGATGCGAGGTACCGTGCCCCGGTGCAGGTGTCTGGCGTGGAGCCCATAGTCCAGGACGTGTCGTGCGGCTATGCCGTCATCGAGATGTTCTCGTCGTGGGACGGCGGGAACGTCACCGAGGAGAGCCTGTACGACGAGTACGGAGGCGTGGTCACATCGACCGGGAGCTCCTTCTGCGACGAGATGAACAAGCGCTTTACCGGATACCGGACGACCATGCGCACATACTTGACCGACTCGGAGCTGCTCACTGCGGTCCACGACAGCCTCGAGGCCGGCGTCCCCGTGCCCTTCGAGTGGGCCGCGAAGCACGACGGGGAGTGGACATTGCACTACTCGATCGTCACGGGGATGGACCTGGCGGGCGGCAGGGTGACCGTCGCGAACCCGTACGGCTACACGGAGGTGCTGCCCCCCGACGAGCTCCTCTCCCGCACGAGCTTCGAGGCGTACGCGGACATGCCCCTGTATCTGAGGCTGGGCTTCGCTTTTGGCGTCTTCGAAGAGAACACCGTCTTCATACCCGAGCGCATCTCTTAGGCGGGCAGTCCAGTCGAGCGCGTCCGGCGCCAGTCGCCATGGGACTTCAGATGAGGCACATACATGTGCCGGCCGCAACGGTATAGACATTCCCACGCCATGCAATTGTTCGCAATCCTCTGGCTAGTGCACAGCCGACATGGGCTTGTTCAAAAAACTACGGGGTACGTCTTGAGCGAAAACCTACCCCATACGAATTCAACAATACCTACGGCGCTTCGCCACTTTGTGCTCTATGGTATGTCCCAGCGACGGCAGGCCATCGCAAACTTTAATGTGGAGGCATACTATAAGAATTATCCCGAGCTGCGCGAGGAGTTTGGGCGGGACTGGCCGAGCTATTACCGTCACTATCAGGAAATCGGCAGGGCGAAGGGCTATGTCGGCACCGGCGCCGTG
>CAJOGH010000231.1 GCA_905233865.1 uncultured Atopobiaceae bacterium | reverse complement strand
GTAACATGGGCACCCAGTTTCGTTCCCACTTTGATGCACTTTGTCAGAGTTTGCCACCATTTGCCACTTTTGGGATAGCTCTGCATACAAAAGAGGCCAGAGGATTTACCCTCTGACCTCATAATTCTCTGGCTCCCCGGGTAGGGTTCGAACCTACGACACACTGATTAACAGTCAGTTGCGCTACCACTGCGCCACCGGGGAATATGTTCGCTCGCATGAGCGCTTGACTAGTATAGCTAACCTTCGCGCCAGCACAACCCAAATGGCCAAGTTTTTCTTGCAGGTCACTTTGGGCGCACAAGTCAGCTGGCAGAGCCGAGGTAGCGGTCGAACTTGCGGATCTGGTTGGTGGTCGTGGCCTTGGCCCAGAACCCGTGGACGAAGCCGTCCCTCTCGTAGAGGACCGGGTCGATGGCCCAGCCCTTCGCGTAGGCGTTGAGCACGTAGTCGCGCAGCGCCTCGTCCGTGACATAGTTGCGCACGACGAGGCTGGGGATGCAGGCCAGGCAGAACTCCTGCACCTCAGGCGGCTCGGGCATCTGGTTGCCCAGCACAAAGTCCTCGATGATAGGCTTGACGAACGGCATGCCGGAGAGGCTGATGTAGTACGAGCAGCGGCCGGGGCGCGTGTTGATCTCAAACAGGTTGAAGGACCCGTCGCGCACGTCGTACTTGACATCAAAGTTGGCCCAGCCGCGATACCCCTTGGCCGCCACCATTCTGATGGCCTTGTCCATCATGTCGCGCATGGCCTCCTGGCGGTCGCGCAACTGCGGCGAGCGGAACGCGTCGATGACGCAGACGGGGTTGCCCAGGCCCGTGGGCGCGTGGTCCTGGAGCACGACCTGGCCCAGCACCTTGTACGTGGCCTTGCCGCTCGCGTCTATATAGGCGTTGAGGTTGAGGATGGAGTCGTCGCCGCCGGGAATCATGTCCTGTACCAGGAGCTTCCTGTCAAAGCTCGTGTGGTCGCGCAGCGTGTCGTAGAGCTGGCGTAGCTCGTCCATGGACTGGGGCTCGTGGATCTTGCGCTTTCCCTCGAACTGGGCAAAGTGCCACGCGGCCGAGTTGGAGGGCTTGGCAATGCAGGGGAACTCGATGCCGTGCATGTCGTAGTCCCAACGCGGCGCCTCGGCCGAGCAGTCCAGCTCGAGCGTGATGGGGTGCCGCAGGTCGCTCTTGTCGCAAAGCGCCTGGAACTCGTCCTTTTGCGTGAGGTAGTCCAGGAGCTCAAAGTCGTTGTAGGGCACGAAGTAGAACTCCTGCAGGCGATCCTTGTTCTTGGAGAGCGTGCGGGCGTACCAGTCGCCGGAGCCCAGGACGATACCCACGAGCCCCTGCTCCTTGAGCTCGGCGCCAATCTTGAGCAGCTCGTCCATGAGGACGTCGTCCTTGTCGACGCCGTCGATGGCACGGTAGTCGCAGAACTTGCTCGAGGACACGATCTTGACGTCCTTCGTCGTGAGGACGATTGCCTTGTGCTCGAGCCCATAGGTCTCATGGAACGAGCGGATGTAGGAATAGATGAGGAGATCGGCGCCAAGAAGCACCGGCACCAGCCTCGTGCGCACTTCCTCCTGGCTGCTCAGGTGTTCCACCATACAAACCTCCGTAATTGCGGTAAAGACGTGTCTTGCTTGGGCCTGCCCGTAATATGGGCACCAAGAGCGTATAGTAGCGTAGTCACACGTAGGGACAGACCTGAACGGGCCATCCCCACAGCAATCCAATGGAGAGAGAATGCCCAAACAACACTCCAAGGCGATGCCGGAGCGTGACACGGCTTCTGGCAACGCACAGCAGGAGACGGCCGACAAGAGCATCAGCACGGCGCCCGATACCACCAGCGACGCGGCGAGCGAGCAGTCCGTCAACCGCTCGGCGGCCATCATATCCGGCCTGGTCATCATTAGCCGCCTGACCGGCTTCCTTCGCACGTGGGCGCAGGCCCTGGCACTTGGCGTCACCATCACGGCAAGCTGCTACTCCGTGGCCAACAACCTTCCCAACCAGCTGTACGAGCTGGTTATCGGCGGCATGCTGGTGACCGCGTTCTTGCCCGTCTACCTGAGCCAGAAGAACAAGCACGGGCGCGAGGGCGGCAACGCCTACGCCTCCAACCTCACGTCAATCGTCTTCGTGCTCATGGGCATCGCGACCATCGTGTGCATCGTGATGGCAGCGCCCATCGTGTTCACGCAGTCGTTCTC
>CAJOGH010000230.1 GCA_905233865.1 uncultured Atopobiaceae bacterium | reverse complement strand
GGGCGTCTCTGGCCCTGCCATCCACGCTATCGCCGTCGCCAAGGTCTGGGAGGCCCATAACGCCTGCGGCCTGCCGCTCTGTGGCATCGGTGGCGTGTCAAGCGGCGAGGACGCGGCCGAGATGATTCTGGCTGGAGCTACTGCCGTCGGCGTTGGCACCGCCAACCTGGTGGACCCCATGGCTGCCCCGCGCATCCTGTCCGAGCTGGAGCAGTGGGTGGAAAGCCAGGGTGTGGACGACGTAAACGACCTGATAGGAGGTCTCATATGCTAGAGGTGGACGACAAGGTCATCGTCGCGCTCGACTGCGGCGAGGACGAGGCCCTCAGGCTCGCGGACGCGCTCGCGGGGCACGCGGGCTGGGTCAAGGTGGGCATGACGCTCTACTATGCCTGCGGGCCCGCCATCGTGTCCGCCATGCGCGAGCGTTGCCTCAAGGTGTTTTTGGACCTCAAGCTCCATGACATCCCGCACCAGATCCGCGGTGCTGCCCAGGCGGCCGCGACCGCGGGTGCCGACCTTATTTCCGTGCACGCCCTGGGTGGCGCGGACATGATGGCCGCGGCGCGCGAGGGCGTGGAGGCCGCGGCGGCCGCAACGGGCCGCGAGCGTGCCCACATCGTCGGCATCACTATCCTGACCAGCCATGACGCGGCGTCTGTTGCCTCGCTTGGCATCACGGACCCCATCCCGAGCGAGGTGCGCCGCCTGGCGCTTCTGGCTTGCGGCTCAGGTGCCGACGGCATCGTCTGCTCGCCCCAAGAGGCGGCCGACATGCGCGCGGCGCTGGGCGAAAAGCCCCTGATCGTGACCCCTGGCGTGCGCCCGGCAGGCGCCGATATAGGCGACCAGTCGCGCATTGCCACGCCCGCAAGCGCCATCCAGGCGGGTGCCAGCATGCTGGTGGTGGGTCGTCCCATCACCCAGGCGGATGACCCAACGGCCGCGTTCGATGCCATTTCTGCGCAGGTTAGGGGTGCAAACTAGCGCCTCTGGCAAAAAATCCGAAGGTAGTTTTGTGGCCTCTACCTGTGCATTTAGTGGCTCTTGTGCCCGTTTGCGGACTTTTACCTTGCAAAACGCTGGCCACATTGCCAAAATAGTGCATTGTCAAACGGCGTCTGTGGACGCCTGTGTGTAGGAAAACGTTTGGAGGAAACAATATGGCTCTCCCTCAGCTCACCGACGAGCAGCGCAAGGAAGCTCTCGCGAAGGCCGCCGAGGCCCGTCACGCCCGCGCCGAGCTCCGCGCCAACATCAAGTCCGGTAAGGTCACCCTCGAGGAGGTCCTCAACTCTGACGATCCCGTCGCGACCCGCATGAAGGTCTCCGCCCTCATCGAGTCCCTTCCCGGCTATGGCAAGGCCAAGGCTGCTAAGATCATGGACGAGCTGGGCATTTCCGCCACGCGTCGCGTCAAGGGCCTCGGCGCCCGTCAGCGCGAGCAGCTCGTTGAGGCCCTCACCAAGTAAGTGAGCGTCTCTCCGCGACTTTTCGTCGTATCTGGACCGTCAGGTGCGGGCAAGGGCACGTTGCTCTCCAAGGTGAGGGCAACACGCCCGGACCTCGCCCTGACGGTCTCTGCTACTACGCGCTCTCCCCGTCCTGGCGAGCAGGACGGCGTCTCGTACTACTTCCTCTCTGACGAGGAGTTCAGGCGCAGGGTGAGCGCGGGGGAGTTCCTGGAGTGGGCCGACGTCCACGGGCACTGCTACGGCACGCTCAACAGCGAGGTCGACCGCCTGCTGGCACTTGGTCACTCTGTCATTCTGGAGATTGACGTCCAGGGGGCGCTCCAGGTGCGCGAGGTGCGGCCCGACGCCGTTCTCGTCTTTGTGGAGCCGCCCTCCTTTGAGGTGCTCGAGGCGCGCCTGCGCGGTCGTGGCACTGAGGACGAGAAGAGCATCAGGCTTCGTCTGGCCAACGCCCGCGGCGAGATGGACTACGCGTCGCGCTACGACGCACGCGTGGTCAACGATGACCTCGACCAGGCTGCCACGGAGCTCCTTGCAACGTTTGAATCATTTGAGTCGAATTGAGGACTAGCGCATGTCTATCACCAAGCCCGAGATTAACAGCCTTCTTGACAAGACCGAGAACAACCCGTTCCTGCTGTGCTCGATCGCGTCCAAGCGCGCCTGTGACATCAACGCCATGCTTCGTGGCCAGCACCAGCGCGTCGTGAGGGTGCAGGAGGTCGACGACATCACGACCACCATCTCCGGCCAGG
>CAJOGH010000229.1 GCA_905233865.1 uncultured Atopobiaceae bacterium | reverse complement strand
AGGCGCGCGTCCACGTGCAGGTAGTCGCAGGTGTCGTAGCCGTGGCTCACGCTCTCGAACACGGGGTTGAGCAGGAGCGTGTTGACGCCCAGGCGCTCCAGGTGGTCCACCCAGCCCTCGAGCTCGGCCAGGCGGTGCTCACTCTGGGTTACCATGCCCTCGGTGGAGCCGCCCGAATACCACGGGGCCCCAAGTGCCCCCAGCGGATAGACCTGATACACAAATGCGTCGTCCCACCAGCTCATACATGCTCCAATCTAGTCTCGCGTCGTCTCGGTCGAGATGACGCAGCGGTTGGCGGGGAGCCACACGCTCCCCCACTCAAAGGGTGTCCCGTCCTCAAGGCGCACGACCTGCTCCAGGTCAAGCACCGGCGCGCGCTCGTCACAGGAGAGCCATGCGGCACGCTGCTTGCCGGCCGTGCGCGCACTGTAGATCATCTCCGCCTGGCCGATCTTCCTGCCGCTCGTGCGCTCCACGGCGGCAAAGAGGCCCTCGTGCGCAAAGTCCGCCTCGGCAAGCCCCGGGCACACCGTCAGGTTCAGGTGGCTCTCTATGAGCATGACGGGCTGGTCGTCCACGGATCGCACGCGCACGAGGTAGAGGAAGGTAGAGCCCTCGGGAATCTGGAGGTTGCGGGCGCACGCGCGGTTGGCGCCCATCAACTCGCGCACGCACACGCGCGTGGTGTAGTCCAGCCCCTGCTCGGTCATGGACTCGGCAAAGGAGAGCAGGCTGTTGGACGAGGGGCGCGCCATCACGGGCTGGGTCACAAAGGTGCCGCGGCCGCGGTGCTGGACCAGCAGACCCTCGTCCACGAGCGCGCGGATGCCCTTCTGCACGGTGCCACGGGCCACGCCGAGCATCTCCATGAGCTCATGCTCGGAGGGAATGCGCTCGTCAAGGCCCCATTCCTTGGAGTAGATCTTCTCACGGACAAAGTCGGAGACCTGCGCGTGAAGGGGCGCTGACGCGTCCTTGCTCAGGGCAGTACGTTTGGCCGACACGCTCATCCCCCTACCGTTGCCGCAAAAAACCGTCCGTCGGCACCCGCACGAGGCCACTAAGACGGTATCCTGATTACTAGTGTATCGGTTTTTGGCAATGGAGGACGACCCATGGTTACCAAAGACGAGCAAGACGCCATCCCAGCGTTCATCGTGTTCCAGGGATGCGCCACGCTCCTGGGCATGATCACCGCCAACGGCATCACCAAGGAGGTCTTCCTCGAGGCCGCCGTCATGGACCGCATGCAGCTCCTCCGCATGTCGGCGCGGATCGCCGAGATGATGCGCCACCTGCCCAAGGAGATGACTGGCGGCTACGACCTCGACCGGCTGGACAGCTTCCCCAGCATGATCCAGGCCGAGAGCCTCTACACGTCCGACCCCGCGCGCCTGGAGGGATACTGGAAGGTCATCACGCAGGAGATCCACGAGGTCATGCACGCGCTCGACAGCAACCCCGCGCTGGGCAGCCTCACCGCCGAGTACGACCGCCTCAAGGCGCGCTCCAAGGAGGACTGGCCCCAGCCCTCACGCAAGGTGGCCGACCACGACAAGGAGGGCGAGGTCGCCCGTGCCATCGCCGCCTACATGGAGGGCCGCGACACGCCCTTCCCCGCCAGCGGCATCTGGTGCGTGCTCGCCGGCGCCGACGAGATCACCCTAGTCATTGACCACGACGACGACATGCTGCAGTCCGATGCCAACGGGCTTCAGGAGGCAGTCGACAGCCTGGGCAACGTCGTGCTCGCGCAGCACAAGGCCATCCACCCGCTTTCGTGGGACACGACCGTGGCACAGGAGACCTGCGTGTGGCTGCGTGGCGACGAGCGCCTCGTGCTGCCCATCGAGATCTACCACCCCGCGCCCCAGCGCAACGGGCACGGCGAGGGCTGCGACTGCGGCCACTGCCACTAGGCGCAACCGCCCCAGCGCGTCATCTCGTGCATTTGGCCGGTTTCTTGTTCCACATGACGCTCTGGGGTGGCGCCCTGGAGCGTCATTTCGTGCAGCGGCACAGTTGCCATTTCAAACGTGCAGGTAGGGGCCTTACGCTCTTATCGCCATGCCGAGAAGAGCCTGCAGGAGCACGCGAATTGCCACCCTGGAGCGTCATCTCGAACAAAAATGGGCGCGATTGCACCAAGTGACGCGCTGGGGTGGCACTCGCCGTCTGTCGCGGGGCTCCGGAAGTCCCTCCGACAGCGCCTCCCGGCATGCTGCGCAGGAGCGTTCGGC
>CAJOGH010000228.1 GCA_905233865.1 uncultured Atopobiaceae bacterium | reverse complement strand
GTCGACCGTGGAGGTTGATCGTCTGGAGCTTGCGCGGCTGGTTCTTGCCGGGCAGAACCTCTCGTTTGAGCAGACTGACGCCAGGATGTGCGACCTCTCGTTTGAGATGCTCGGCTATGCGCTGGAGAGTCGGGCGGGTGTGCAGCGCATGTCGAACGACGTGCTCAGGACCCTTGAGCTCATGCGGCCTGACGGCAGCTTTAGCGTTGCAGGCGAGCTGCTTGCCGACCACAATACCTTCCCGGGCATCGATGTCGCGCGCTTTGGCGACTCGATCAGCATCTTCCTTGATCGCAGAACGTTCGAGCACGCGTCCCTCATTGACCTGTATGAGGGCGCGCTCGAGGTGTATAGGACCTACTACCAGTACGAGGAGGTCAAGGGGTCCTCGCGCGAGCTGCGCGAGACCGTGCCCGAGGCGGCGTTTAGGGAGACGATCGCCAACGCTCTGGTGCACAGGCACTGGGACGTGGACGCGCACGTGCGGGTCTCCATGTTTGACGACCGGATTGAGGTGACGTCGCCTGGCGGGCTGCCGCAGGGGCTGACGCGCGAGGAGTATCTGGAGGGCCAGGTCTCCGTCATGCGCAATCCC
The DNA here is from genome assembly GCA_905233865.1 of uncultured Atopobiaceae bacterium. Taxonomy (GTDB): domain Bacteria; phylum Actinomycetota; class Coriobacteriia; order Coriobacteriales; family Atopobiaceae; genus CAJOGH01. The sequence goes on along the minus strand of CAJOGH010000228.1, from coordinate 1,657 downwards.
ATCATTGGGAACGTGTTCTTTAGGCTGGGCCTGATCGAGCGGTTTGGCACAGGCGTGCTGAGGATACGCGAGGCCTACGAGGGCTGCGCGCGGCAGCCGCAGTTTGACGTGTTCGAGGGTTCGGTGCGCGTGGTGCTGCCGGTGGTGAGGCCCGACCTGCCGATCTCGGAGGACGAGTCGCGCGCGCTTGAGGCCATCACAGGCAGGCGGATGGCCATCTCCGAGGTCATGGCTGCCACGGGGTTTGGCAAGACGAAGGCCCAGAAGCTGATGAGGTTCCTTGTGAGCGAGGGGTATGCGCGCGTTGAGGGTAACGGGCGCGGGACGCGATATACGGCGTAGATGCGGCTGTTGGCTCTTATCGGCTGGAGCGTCTTTGGGTTTCTGTCGCGCTCACGACTCATCACTCAGCGCGGCCTCGAGCATCTCACGGGCGTTCTTAAAGCCCCTGCCTCCTGTTTCCATAATGGCCTCAGCGTCTTTGATGCTCTGGAGGCTCTCGGCATTGGGCTCGGGGTAGGAAAGGCTCAGGGGTATCCGATTCTCGCGAACTATCTGGCGGTAGAACGCCCTTGTCACAGAAGAGAGGTCGAAACCGAAGTCTTCGACAATGCGAGTGGCATCGAGCTTGGTCTGCTCGTCAACACGGACGGTAACCGATGTCATGGCAAGTCTCCTTCCTATGTAAGACAACATCATACTAACGTCTTACGATAGTAATTGCAAGAGGCTTGCGGATGTCTGAGGTGAAGGGCGAAAATCATGATTTTGCGCTCGTGAGGGACGACCTTACGCCAGGGCAATGACGGGTGGCGTGGCGTTCATTACTATGATGCTGTCAATTGAAGTCAATTGATATCGAACTGCTTTGTATGTGTTACGATTGCCATATAGTGACTACGAAAGGACTGCTATGGCAACCTTTACGCTGAGGCTGAATGACGAATTGAAAGCTGGGGCGACTGAGGTCGCTGAGTACTATGGGTTTGATCTTGGGTCGGTCACGAGGGCTTTCTTCCAGCAGATGATCCGTGAGCATGCCATTCCCCTGAATCTGCGCTCCGGTGAGCCAAACGATGAGAGCCTGCGCGCGATTGCGGAGACCGATGCCGCAATTGCATCAGGGGAGTACGAGGTATTTGACGACGCAGCGTCGCTACTGAAGAGTGCGGGACGCTAGCGATGAGGCTCAAGGCCGCCTTCATGCCCTCCTTCTCGCGCGACTTGAAGCGCATTAGGAAGCGCGGGCTTGATGAACGCGGGCGCACAAGCTGTTACGGAAGGGTGCTGTGATGGGACGCGAGCTGACAGACATCGTGTTTGGCCTGGCCGTTGGCGATGCGCTTGGCGTGCCGTTTGAGTTCAAGGCGCGTGACACGTTCGCGTGCGCGGACATGATCGGGCACGGGACGCACAACCAGGAGGCGGGCACGTGGTCGGATGACACGAGTCTGACGATTGCCGCCTGTGACTCCATCCGCCGGTGCGGACGCTTTGACGCCGCCGACACGCTCGCGGCGTTTCGCGCCTGGCTTGACGATGGCGCCTACACGCCGGACGGCAGGGTCTTTGACGTTGGGATGACCTGTCGTGCGGCCATTCGTGCGGGTGTTGGGCGCGATGGCGAGTATGACAACGGCAACGGCTCGCTCATGCG
>CAJOGH010000227.1 GCA_905233865.1 uncultured Atopobiaceae bacterium | reverse complement strand
GTGGGCAACGCCATCCCCAACTCCGCGAGCGCGCTCGTGGTGGCCGACGCCGCCTCCCTGCCCGCGGCCGAGCGCATCACCGTCGAGGACGCCGGCGACGGTCGCGCGCGCATCCACGCCGAGGGCATCGGCGGCCACGCCAGCAAGCCCGCCGGCACCATCAACGCCATCGGCGTGCTCGTGGACTACCTGCTCGCCAACGACCTCTGCAGCGACGCCGAGCGCACCTTCCTCGAGCTCGAGCAGGTCGTGCTTGGTTCCACGGACGGCTCCACGCTCGGCATTGCCACGCAGGATAGCTACTTTGACCCCCTGACCTGCATCGGCGGCACCGTCCGCACCGTCGATGGCCACTTCGTCCAGTCCATCGACTCCCGTTACCCCACCTCCATCACCGGTGACGAGATCGAGGCGCGCGTGAGCGAGATCGCCGCCAAGTACGGCGCCACGGTCCGCCGCGACCTGGACATGGTCCCCTTCGTGACCGACCCCGAGTCCGAGCCCATCCAGGTGCTCATTAACTCCTACCGCGAGTGCTTTGGCAAGCCCGAGGCCGAGGCCTTCACGATGGGCGGCGGCACCTACGCCCGCCACTTCGCGCGCGCGGCGAGCTTTGGCCCCAACGACGCCAGCTTGGAGACCCCCGACTGGGTCGGCCCCGAGCACTCCGCCAACGAGGGCATCTCCGAGCAGCAGATGAAGGACTCCCTCAAGCTTTACATCCTCTGCATCAAGCGCCTCATGGCCCTCGACCTCTAAGCGGCCGACAAGAGCCTAGAGCTGCACGTCAGGGCGGGCTGCGCGGTTGCGCGGCCCGCCCTCTATCTATGGAGGTTGGTCGGCACGGCCTCGATTGAGCGGGCCACGCCAAAGACGATGTCGTTGCGCGTGAGACTGCCGAGTGTCTTGGTTATCTGGGAGGCTGCGTCAAAGAGGCCTGAGTCGACCGTTGCTCGCGCGCACTCGGCCAGGATGTCGACGGTCTCCTGGGAGGGCGCTATTGGCACGCCGCGCGCCTCCAGGATGGGTGCCGGGTCGTCTGCGGGCGCGATGCCGTTCTGGGTGAGCTCCTCGAGCAGTCGCCCTTCGAAGGTCGGGCAGAAGCGCTGCCAATAGAACATGCAGGCGCTCGCGAGCTCGAGGTCCTTCTCGGCGTGATAGGCGAGCTCGGCACGAAGTGCGTAGGTGCTCCCTGCCTGCATGGTGGCGTAGGAGCGGGTGAGCATCTCGTTGGTCATGCGGATGGCCTCGTCCGTATCTCCAACGCTCATGTAGAGGTCGCGCAACATGTGGCGATAGAAGAGGTCGTACGGACAGAGATCGGCGCCGCGCCGGGCGAGGTCGTAGGAGCGATCGAAGCCCTCGCCCCGATGGATGAAGAGCATCTTGAGGGCGTCAATGTAGCCCTTGGGCACGAGACTCACGTGCGCGCCGTTGTGGTTGAGGAGACGGTTGTACAGGACGCGTTCGGTGTAGGAGTTAAAGAAGCGCCACACGTTGTCGGGGCCGTCAATGCACAGTCCGCTCAGCTCGGCCTCGTCGATGGCGTCCTCCAGAACCTTGCGCATCTTGTCCCTCGAGCCAGTGCCCAGGAGGCTTGATGCCTCCCGAACGGCCTGTGAGAGCCTGTCGCCATGGGTGAACTCGTCGCGAAAGCGCTCTAGGTCGTTGTCCAGGCTGCCGTCCGCGAGGCCACGCGCGCAGCGTAGGGCAGCGTCGCGCACGTCCGCCCGCTCATGGTCCTGGGCCATGTCAAGGAGGGGACGAACGTTGTGGGCGTAGGAGTCGCCCCAGTCCAGCGAGAGCTCGGCCGCGGCGACGGCGCGCGCCGCCTCCTCGTAGACCCCAAGGTCGCTCACGTGCGTTACGCCGAGCTTGCGCGCGCTCTTGTCGTCTAAGGGCTCGTCCGAGAGCTCGATGCTCCGTGCCCGCGACGGCGGACAGAACCGTGCGTCCTCCAGGCGAAAGGTCTGGTGGATGGGCCTGAGCAGGCCGTGGTCGAGCTCGAGCGTGCCGCCCAGGCAGCGCCAGGCCTGGAAGGGGCGGATGAGGTGCGAGACATCAAGGGCACAGAGGTTGGCGCGGTCGATCTTGGCGGACAGCAGACACTCGTGGCCGTCGCGGACTATGGCGATGCCTGCCACGCACACGTGCTGGATGGAGGGTGACGACGTGAACGCCGCCTGCGCTACGAGGATGCAGGTGCGGGTGTAGAGCTCGTGGGCCAGGCGCTCTCTCTCGTGGGCGTCGCCGGCGCGGCT
>CAJOGH010000226.1 GCA_905233865.1 uncultured Atopobiaceae bacterium | reverse complement strand
CTGGGCACGACCTGCGAGGACTACACGCTCACGGTCGCCGGCGAGACCTGCGGGCTTGGCGAGGTCCAGGAGGCATGGGCCTCCGCGCTCGAGCCCGTGTTCCCCTATCGCGAGAAGGGCGAGGCCACCGAGGCTGTCTCCTACACGGACGGCCAGCGCTGGGCGCCCAAGATCGGCATCGCGCGCCCGCACGTGGTCATCCCGGTCTTCCCGGGCACCAACTGCGAGTACGACACCGCGCGTGCCTTCGAGCGTGCCGGCGCTGACCCCGAGATTCTCGTGATCAACAACCTCACGCCCGAGAACGTCGCCCAGAGCGCCGAGGCGCTCGTGGAGGCCATCGACCGCAGCCAGATCCTCATGCTGCCCGGCGGCTTCTCCGGCGGCGACGAGCCCGACGGCTCGGCCAAGTTCATCGCCGCGTTCTTCCGCGCGCCTGCCGTCACCGAGGCCGTGCGCGGGCTGCTCAAGGGCCGCGATGGCCTCATGATGGGCATCTGCAACGGCTTCCAGGCCCTGGTCAAGCTCGGTCTCGTGCCCTTTGGCGACATCTGCGAGATGTCCGAGGACTCCCCCACGCTCACCTTTAACACCTGCGGCCGCCACCAGAGCCGCCTGGTGGACACGCGCGTGGCGTCCAACCTCTCGCCCTGGCTGTCCAAGTGCGAGGTGGGCGACGTCCACACCGTGGGCCATCAGCCACGGCGAGGGCCGCTTCGTGGCGCCCGAGCCGATGCTGCGCGCCATGGCGGCCGGCGGCCAGATTGCCACACAGTACGTCGACGCGAGCGGTGTGCCGTCCATGGACATGGACGTGAACCCCAACGGGTCGCTTCTGGCCATCGAGGGCATCACGAGCCCTGACGGTCGCGTCTTTGGCAAGATGGGCCACAGCGAGCGCTCCGGCGCCGGCCTGTACAAGAACGTGCCCGGCAACCTCTACCAGCCCATCTTCGAGGGCGGCGTGGAGTACTTCGCCTAGGGCGCCAGGCACATCCAAACGCGCAGGCGGCCGTCTGGGTAACCAGGCGGCCGCCTCTCTTGTACGCACAGGCCGACAAGAGCGTGGCTCTTGTCGGCCAACCGATGCTAGGACTGCATGTCGTCGAGCTCGTGCATGGCGTCCACGATCATCTGGCCAGTGATCTTATAGGGCACGTGCTCGATCTCGGAGTTGGTCTCGATTGCCACCAGGCAGCGTCCAAAGTGCTCGCCATCATAGGCGATGTCCAAGTCGGACAGACGCGTGGGCAGCTCGAGCTTGCGGTAGAACGGCAGGCAGTCCCTCACGAGCTCCTGCTGACCATCCATGACGAGCTGAACCAGCAGACCATAGGCCACGACCTCGCCGTGGAGGTGGTTCTCCTCCAGGCTCGGGTCCTCGCACAGTCCGTAGTAGATGGCGTGGGCAAGCGCGGTGTTGTAGAGGCCGCCCACCAGACCGCTCACCAGACCCGTGCCCACCAGGATGGTGGCAGCAACGAGCTCAAAGACGGGCGTGATGCGATGCGCGTCCGCGTCGGCCAGGGCCTCGGCACCGTAGTCCACGATGGGGTCGGCGCACATGGCGGCGATGTGAACGCCCAGGACCGGCTCAAAGCTGGGCTGGTCACCGCGCATCGAGAAGCTGACCTCGTAGTACTTGGCAAGCGTGTCACCGATGCCCGCCCAGAAGTACTGGCGCGGCGCCTCGGCGATGATGCGCGAGTTGACGAAGCAGTGGGCGCAGGGGTGGCCCAGACGGCAGTGGTCGCGATAGGTGCCGTCCTCGTTGTACATGATGGCGATGGCCGAGACCGCCGCGCAGTTGGACGCGATGGTCGGGAAGGTATAGACGGGCTTGTCGACGGCCTTGCTCAAGGCCTTGACCGTGTCAAGGGCCTTGCCGCCGCCCATGGCAAAGAGGACGTCAGCCTGCTTGACCATGTCGTTGTCCGCCAGCACGGCCACGCTCTCGTAGCTTGTCTCAGGGCCGTACCAGAGCGTTCCCAGAATCTTGGTGGGCGAGCCGTCGCAGGCTAGCTCGAGGGGACGGGCACCCACGGACAGCGCGGTCTTGCCGCCGATGATGACGGCCTTGGCGGAACCGACGATGTCGGGAACGCTGTCGTAGGCATCCTCGCCGATGGTGTAGCTGGGCAGGTACTGCGTGTGCGCCATGCGGCCTCCTTGGTCGTTTTGACCATGGTGACACGGCGCGCGAACGCGGTGCGGCGCCGTAGCACAACGGTGCGCTGCCTGTAACACACCTGAGACAAGAGCGTAGTGCTTGCCTGTCCCCGGCGCCCAAGCCAGGAGTCGCCGGAGCCAAGAAGATTCTTATTTGCACACTGTGCACGTCCCACAGTCAAATTCCTTGTGGCACTTGCACACAGTGCACGGTATAGGTCAAATGTCCGCGCACAAAGAGGGAGGCCGCCGCAAGCGACGACCTCCCACAGGCAACAAGCTATGCCGAGAAGAGCCTACGACAGGATCTCCTTGCTGGCAGCCGAGATCTTCTCGACGATGGCGTTGGCCTCGTCGCGGGTGGCACCCTTGGCAAAGACGTAGGCCTTGACCTTGGGCTCGGTGCCGGACGGACGGAAGATGATCTTGTTGTCGTCCTCGAGGCGGAACTCGATCACGTTTGCGGGCGGGAGAACCTGCGGGGCCTCCTTCTGCAGGCCACCAACGCGCGGCATCTCGGGGCCGGTGGCGTAGTCGGTCATACCAACGACCTTGTAGCCAGCGATCTCCGTCGGCGGGTTCTTGCGCAGGTCGCCCATGATCTGAGCCATCTTCTCAGCACCGGAGGCGCCGGGGAAGGAAGCGTTAACGGTGCCGTTCAGATAGTAGCCATACTTCTTGTACAGCTCTTCCATGGCCTCATAGAGGTCCATGCCCTTGGAGGCGTAGTCGGAAGCCATCTCGACGCACATCTCGACGGCCACGATGGCGTCCTTGTCGCGAGCGTGGGTGCC
>CAJOGH010000225.1:2417-4294 GCA_905233865.1 uncultured Atopobiaceae bacterium | reverse complement strand
GCCGGCTTGGTCGAGGGCACCGCGAAGGTGCACGCGGTGGGCGTGGAGGACGGGTCGGTGACCATCTACCACGTCAAGAACATGCACAACGACCGCGTGGCCGGCTTGGTGGGCACCCTGCGCGGGACCGCGACCATCGAGGACTGCTACGTGCGCGGCACGCTCATGACCACCGACGTTCGCAACCATAACTGGCGCTGCCAGACCTCTCAGCAGGCGGGCATCTGCGTGGCATCGCAGTCCGGCGCGACCGTTCGCGACACCTATTATCGCGGCTCCATGAGCATCAGCGGCCGCTCCATGCGCAACACGGTGACGTTCCAGTCGGGTGCCATCGTGCCGCGCATGTGCCTGACCAAGACCAATGGCTCGGTGCCTGCGTCGGGCGCCACGGTGGCCAACTGCTATGTGGACACCGCGTCGAGCTTCCCCGGCGGGCGCGTGGACAATGCCGTGGCGCGCAGGTCCTCGACCGAGCTCAAGGGCCGTGCCTTTGCTTTTACCCTCAACAACGGGCGCTTTGGCGCGCCGTGGAACTACGTGGAGACGCGCAACCAGGGCTATCCCATCATCGGCTCGCTTGAGAACCTCTCGCCCTACACCGTTAACCTGGACGCGCAGGGCGGCACGCACGGATCGGGTGGCGCCACCGCTGCTGTCACGTATGGCGTGAAGCCTTCCGCGGTCGTGAGGCCCTCGCGCGCCAACTACGTCTTTGCGGGCTACTTCACGCAGCCCAACGGCAAGGGCACGCAGTACGTCGACCGCCTGGGCAACTGGACGCGCGAGTGGGACAAGCCCGAGGGTGCAACGCTCTACGCGCTGTGGGACTCCAACATGCTTGCGTACGACTTCACGTACAGCTGGGTCAGCAAGCTCTCTGACGCGCAGCTGACCTCGGGCGACTGGGTCGCCTACACGCCGGGCGAGGCCAAGGCGCTGCCCACGGTGGACAACGTTCCCAAGACGCCGGGCGTGCGCTTTGTGGGCTGGTACACCACCGACGCGAGCAACGTGATGACCGAGCTGCCCGCTGAGCTGGCGGTGGGCGGCAAGATAACGCTGCACGCCAAGTATGTCTACGCGTCCACGAGCACCACCTGGACGCACGTGTACCGCGCCATGAACTCGAACGTCGAGGGCACGCACGCCAAGCCCACGTGGGACTCCGGTGCGGGCCGCTGGGTCGTCACGGACGGCACCGAGCTCGCCTGGGTCATGTACGCCAAGCAGAACGGAACGCTGGGATCCGGTCACGACGCGGACATCCTCATGACTGGAGACGCGGCGCTCGATGGCTACGTGCACAGTGGGTCGACAAGTACCAAGCTGCTGTGGGAGTCGCCCACGACCTACGGCAACGTCCTGGACGGCGGCGGACACTCCATCTCCAATCTTTACGTGAGCCGGTCGTTCGAAACGCGCTCGGGTGGTGCCCGCTATGGCGAGAGCTATTACAACCAGGCCTCGTCGACAGGCTTTGTCAATCACCTGAACGGCAGCGCGCAAGTTCGTGACGTCGTATTCGTGAACCCAAGCGTCTACTCGAAGAACACCACAGTACGTGGCCAGACGACCTACAACACCGTGGGTACGGTTACCGGCATCATGGACGGCAGCGTCAAGCTCATTCGTGTGGGCGTCGAGGGTGGCACTGTCAAAGCCGATCATGCGGCGTCGTGCATCAACCCGCGCGCCGGCGGCATTGCGGGAACGGCGCGCGGTAGCTCGCAGCTGCAGGACTGCTACGTGCGCGGAACCACGGTGCAGACGGCTGGCAGTTTGAAGGCTAGCTCGTACGCGGCCACCTTCACGGCTGGCATCGCGGTGCTTTCCGAGTCTGGTGCCAAGGCGACCAACTGCTACTTCCACGGGAC
>CAJOGH010000225.1:0-2291 GCA_905233865.1 uncultured Atopobiaceae bacterium | reverse complement strand
CGCGGTGACGACAAGTGCCTTAAGACGTACAACTCCGCCGGCATGCAGACGGACGATTTCGCGACGGTCCTCAATGCCGAGCGGACGCCGGCCGTGTGGTCGCGTGACGCCTCACGCAATGCCGGCCTGCCCACGCCCTTCGCGGCCCTGGGCTAGGGGATAGCGAGGGCCAACAGGGGCGGTGGTACCTTAGGGTGCTGCCGCCCCTTGCTACCTGCCTGCTCTTATCGCCCTGCATGGCATCAAGTTTTTAAGAGACAAGTGGACAGAGTACTTGTCTCTTAAATCTTTTATGTTAACGGCGCCGTCCATTTGTCTCGTGAATATCGGTGGTAGCGGCGTGCGCTGTGGCATACTGGGCAACTGTGTATTCCAACGTCGGAGTTCAAAAGAGGTTTTGCATGAAGATCCTGTTTAACGACGGTCACGTGGACGAGTGCCCCGCTGACGAGGAGCTCGAGGTCATCCGTCACAGCGCCGCGCACGTGCTTGCGCAGGCGGTCCTGCACCTGTACCCCCACGCGCGCTTTGGCTACGGCCCCGCCACTGACAAGGGCTTCTACTACGACATCGACCTCGGCGACACCAAGATCTCCGACGAGGACCTGCCCGCCATTGAGGCCGAGATGCGCAAGATAGTCAAGTCCAACCTCAAGGTTGAGACCTACGAGCTGGCGCGCGACGAGGCCGTGGCGCACATGGAGGAGCTGGGCCAGACCTACAAGGTGGAGCACATCTCCGACCTGGGCGCCGACGAGCGCATCACCTTCTACAAGCAGGGCGACTACGTTGACATGTGCACCGGCCCGCACGTGTGCTACACCAAGGCGCTCAAGGCCTTCGCGCTCACGGGACTCTCCGGCGCCTACTGGAAGGCCGACAAGAACAACAAGATGCTCACCCGCATCAACGGCGTGGCCTTCCGCACCAAGGACGAGCTCGCCGAGTACCAGCGCATGATCGAGGAGGCCAAGCGTCGCGACCACCGCAAGATCGGCCGCGAGATGGACCTCTTCATGTTTGCCGACGAGGGCCCGGGCTTCCCGTTCTGGCTGCCCAACGGCATGCGCCTCAAGAACGCCCTCATGGACTACTGGCACGACATGCAGGCCAAGTACTTCTACGAGGAGATCCAGACGCCCATCATCCTGTCGCGCAAGCTCTGGGAGACCTCCGGCCACTGGGACCACTACAAGGACAACATGTACACCACCCTCATCGACGACGAGGACTTTGCCGTCAAGCCCATGAACTGCCCGGGTGCCTGCCTGGTGTACAAGAACAAGCCCCGCAGCTATCGTGACCTGCCGCTGCGTCTTGCCGAGGCCGGCCTTGACCACCGTCACGAGCTCAAGGGCGCCCTGCACGGCCTGTTCCGCGTCCGCTCCTTCACGCAGGACGACGCGCACCTCTTCATCCGTCCCGACCAGATCACGGAGATGGTCACCGAGACCACGCACCTGATCACGGCCTACTACGCGCAGTTCGGCTTCCCGTACCACGTGGAGCTCTCCACGCGCCCTGACGACTCCATGGGCTCCGACGAGGACTGGGAGCGCGCCGAGGAGGGTCTGCGCACCGCGCTCGAGGACATGGGCATCGACTACATCCTCAACGAGGGCGACGGCGCCTTCTACGGTCCCAAGATCGACTTCCACCTGCAGGACTGCCTGGGCCGTACCTGGCAGTGCGGCACCATCCAGCTGGACTTCCAGCTCCCGCTCAACTTTGAGCTGGAGTACACCGCGGCCGACGGCTCCAAGCAGCGCCCCATCATGATCCACCGCGCGGGCTTCGGCTCCTTCGAGCGCTTCATTGGCATGCTCACCGAGCAGTATGCCGGCAAGTTTCCCACCTGGCTGTCTCCGTGCCAGGTCAAGGTCCTTCCCGTTAGCGAGAAGAGCCGAGAGTACGCGAGGGGCGTGACCGACGCGCTCCGCGCCGCCGGCGTGCGCGTGACGCTTGACGACCGCGACGAGAAGATCGGCTACAAGATCCGCGAGGCCCGTGGCGTCGACCGCGTGCCCTACATGCTCATCCTGGGCGAGAAGGAGGCGGCCGCTGGCACCATCAGCGTGCGCGACCGCACCAACGAGACGCACGAGAGCTCGCTGGAGGACTTCATCGCCGCCGTCACGCAGGAGATCGCCGAGAGGCGCTAGCGTGGCTGCGACCAGCATACACGGCGCGCTGGCCCACCGACTCGGGGCTGGGCACGCCTGGGTTGTGGACGTCCGTGACGATTCCGTCGCGGGCGTCTGCCCATGTGTGGAGGCCGCGGCGGCTGACGT
>CAJOGH010000224.1 GCA_905233865.1 uncultured Atopobiaceae bacterium | reverse complement strand
GCGACGGCGCTGCCGTCCACGGTGACGATACGCTCCACGACCGCCTTCCCCTCATAACATGCCTGGTAGATGGCATAGGGCTTGAAGAACACGCCCGCGCCAATCACGCAGCCCACCACGATGGACGTCGCCGTGGCCAAGCCGAGGCTCTTCTCCAAACCTCGCGCACTCGTCTCTTCCTGCATGGGAAACACCACCCTTGAGCTGCGGGCCTGCACCAGCGCCCGCTATATTCAAACAATTTGCAGGCAAACCTTAGCGCCTTTGCCCAGCAAGGGCAAGGAAGGGGCGGGCTTGTTGACGGGCGCGGCGGCGCGCGCCGACCCACGGCCCACCCCTTCCCAACTTTGAGCACAGGAAAAGGCGTTTCATTCGCCAAAATCACCGATATGTACGATTCTGAGGGGTCAGACGAAACGAAGGTCGCACAAACGGGGCCCTTTACCTGCGGATCCAGGAGGCCCTATACCGCCCCATACGGCCAAATGACACCCAGTAATCGTACATATCGGTGATTTTGGCCAATGAAACGCGATTTCTCGTGCTCAAAGTTGAGAGCCTCGCCCCAGACTGCCAGATTGTTGTTCACGCACCACAATACGGCGGCCGCGGCACAACCGGGGGAAGACGCGCGGCGCGATTCCATCACGCCAAGCGCCGGGCGAGCATCAAAACCCCATGCGTTTTGTGACAGAGGTAATCATCAAACCAAACAGCCGGGCCGAGTTCCATACTAGGGTCCTTCGCCAACAGCTGGCGAGAAGGAAAAGGGAGGATTCTAGACGCGGGGTGGTGCAGAGTATGAAATTGGTGATTAGCCACTGGTCGGCCTTGCGGTACTGGCGCGTGTCAACCGCATACGATGTCGAGCGCGTTCGGCGCAGTTCGTCGCGCTCGCCGCGCGATCTCGTGTGCACGGCGCGCGACGTTCACGCCCTTGCGCCCGCGAAACACGGCTTCATCATGAGCGACGCGTTTCCGCTCGACATCCTCGTGCCCTCAAACCAGCTGCGCCGACCGGCAAAAGACGTCCAACCCCACGTGTGGTCGAGGCCGATTCCCCGCGGTGAGCTGCGCAGGGTCGCCAAGGGCCTCTACGTGTGCTCTCCGGAATTCGTATACCTGCAGCTCGCAGAGAGCATGGACGAGATTTCCCTGGCGCAACTTGCCGTTGAGCTCTGCGGCACCTACGGCTGCGTTATGGGCGGCGAGCTGCGTGAGCGCTTTGCGCCCCTGACCAGCGTCGAAAGGCTCAAGGTCTTTTTGGAGCGCGAGGCGGGCGCCCGAGGTTCCAAGAAAGCCCTGCACGCCCTGAACTGGGCGGCAAACGGCAGCGCATCGCCGCGCGAAACGACCACGTTGCTTGCCCTCTGCCTCCCGATGCGGTGGGGAGGCTATGGGCTTCCCATCCCCCAGCTCAACCAGGAAATCCAAGTGGGCAAGCGGCTCGAGAGCTACGTGGAAAACGGCATCTATCGTCCGGACTTCCTCTGGCTACGCGAGCTCAAAGGCCACGCGCACAGGGTGAGGGTGACCGGCGAGTACGACAGCCACGAATACCACGACGCGCCAGAGAGCGCCGAACACACGCGCATCCGACGCAACGACTTCAAAACGATGGGGTACCTCGAGACGTCCATCAACAAGTCCCAGCTGAGCAGCGGGGCGAACTTTGAGGTCCCGGCCCGCCAGATCGCACGCGACCTCGGTATCGTGCGCCCAAAAGCCGACATCAGCACGCTCACGCAGCGCGACCTTTTGTTGGAACGCTTGAAGAAGGGGCTCTCCGAATAGACCTTTCGGGCGCGGAGCGGAGCGAGCGGTCGCTTGGTTTGCGCCGTGGCGCATGCGGCCAAAGGGTTGTCCGTGCCTGGGCGCGGCCGTCCAGCGGTTGCCGACAGCCAGGGGCCCGCAGTACGCGTACGGCTGCCCGGCCCGAGCCGAACGTTCAGCCCATGGCTTGCACCGAGCACTCAGCCCAGCAACGCGCGGGTGCGGGCGATGAGCTTGCGGTACACGTGCGCGCACATCCAGGGCTCGGACGAGAGGCGCAAGACGTCGTCGAGCGGCACCCAGCGCACGGCGGCGTTTTCCCACTCGTTGACGCGCAGCGGCTCGGACGGATCAGCCACCAGCACATACGTGACGTTGAGGTGCGTGTGCGCGCTCACCCACTGGCCGCGCCGCAGGTGCCCCGCGACCGAGAGCGCCTCGATCGACGCAAACGGGCTCGCCGCGTGCGGCGGCACCAGCAGGCGCACGCGCGCGACCCCCGTCTCTTCGGCGAGCTCACGGCGGGCA
>CAJOGH010000223.1 GCA_905233865.1 uncultured Atopobiaceae bacterium | reverse complement strand
ACTCACATGCTGGAGGGTGGCGCCGACCTGCGCGTCGTCCAGGAGATCTTGGGCCACGCGGACATCTCTACCACGCAGCTCTACACGCACATCGATCGCAGCCACATTCGCAAGGCATACCTGGACGCGCATCCGAGGGCGTAGGCAGCGCCGGCTTTCCGACCCCAGATGCGTTTTGGTTCCTAATTGGCCCTCTTCGTGAGCTCATGAGGCCCTCGGGGGACAAAGTGCCCTCTCGTTTCCTGGGAAAACGTCGACATACCTTTGCTATGAGGGTCAAAAGAGGGTCTATTAGGAACCAAAACGCATATCCGCTAGCGACGCTCAGTCATCCAGGACCGGCCTTCGCCTGAGGCGCTTGACGTCGGATCGCCTGCGCTTCCCCTCCAGGCGTCGCTTGACCGAGGCACGCGTGGGCTTGGTGGCAACCCTGCGCTTGGGTGGCACGGCACGCCGACGCAACTCGCTGCGAATCTTGCGCAGGCATGCCTGCCTGTTCTGGAACTGGCTGCGCGACTCGCGGCTCACGACCACGATGCCTGTGGGCACATGACGCATCCGAACCGCCGAATCGGTCGTGTTCACGCCCTGGCCGCCTGGCCCCGTAGCCCTGAACGCCTCCGCCTCGCACTGGCGCTGCAGCTCGTCATGACCCAGCCGCGCATAGCGCGCATAGTCCCGATATGTCAGCCTGGCTCCCATGGCATGAGCATAGGCAATGGCATGCAACGAGACAAGCGCATGCAACGGCCGCACGCGGCACGACGCTCAGCCAATAAGCCGGCCCCGCCACGCGCCAACGCCCGCCAGAGCCCTATAATCAGCCTGTGTTCAATCAACCACAAGGAAATGAGGTACCCATGGGACAGACGTCCTGGAAGCGCCGCGCAATCGTCGTGGTCAGCGCGCTGCTCGTGGCCTGCGCGATCGGCTTTGTGACCGCGTGCGGATCCAACCAGCAGGCAAACAGCAGCACGCAGCAGCAAGAAAACCCGCTCTCCGAGTGGACCGATGACTCGCCCACGGCCAAGCTCGTCAAGGACTACGTGGCCTCCGTCACCGACCAGAAGAGCTCGGACTACATCCCGCCCGAGGACCGCGTGGTCACAATCGACTGGGACGGCACGCTCTTTGGCGAGCTTGACCCCATCTACTTCGACTGGGCCATGTACGTGCACCGCGTGCTGTGGGACTCCACCTACACGCCCACACAGGAGCAGGTCGACGTCGCCCACCAGATCGAGGAGGTCGAGCGCACGCGCAAGTTCCCCGAGGGCCTGGAGGCCGCGCACGCCAAGTGCCTCGCCGAGGCGTTCAAGGGCATGAGTGTCGCTGACTTCAAGGCCTACACGGCCGCCTTTGGAGAGACCAACGCGCCCAAGTTCAAGGGCCTCAAGCGCAAGGACTCCTACTACAAGCCCATGGTCCAGCTCGTCAACTACCTGCACGACAGCGGCTTTGAGTGCTTCGTGGTCTCCGGCACCGACCGCACCGTCCTCCGCCAGCTGCTGCCCGAGTACTTCCCCTGGCTAGACGCGGCCCACATCAAGGGCTCCATCAGCACGATCGAGGCGAGCGGTCAGGGCGGCAAGGATGGCCTGGACTACACCTGGACCAAGGACGACGCGACCGTCATGGGTGGCCAGTTGGTGACCAAGGACGTCAAGGCCAACAAGCCCTACATCATCGCCAACGAGATTGGCAAGCAGCCCGTCATGAGCCTGGGCAACTCCAGCGGCGACAGCTCCATGGCCAACTACGTCGTGAACAACAACAAGTACAAGTCGCTCGCGCTCATGCTGTGCTGCGACGACACCGACCGCGACTGGGGCGAGACCGACAAGGCCGAAAAGATGCGCTCCGACTGCCAGAAGAACGGCTGGCACGCCGTGTCGCAAAAGGACGAGTGGAAGTCGTTCTATGGCGACAACGTCCAGCTTGACAGGGACTGGAACTGGAGCTCCGAGCAGGCTGGCCCCAACCAGGCTGCGACCGAGAACCAGCCCGCGAGCGAGGGACAGCTGGCCAACGCCGCCTAGCCCCTCACCCATACGGACGACAAGAGCGCCCGGTTGCGTATCATCGCAGCCGGGCGCTCCCATGCGCTCGCGCTATGAGTTCATGCAGGGCGCTACGCCCCCGTCGGCACCGCAAACCAAGCGATGCCCTCATCGTTCCACCCATAGCCCTTGACCGTCTTGTACTCGTTCTCATCAGTCGTGAACAGGTGGTTGCACGAGAACTTGTTGGGGTTGTACAGGCGGTGCACCGGCGTGCCGGTGTCATCGCCAGCATAGAAGGCAACC
>CAJOGH010000222.1 GCA_905233865.1 uncultured Atopobiaceae bacterium | reverse complement strand
GTCGGTGGTGTCCAGCAGGCGGCGAGCGCGCTCGATGCGCACGCGTCGCACGTAGTGGGCAAAGGTCTCGCCCGTCTCCTGCTTGAAGCGCGTGCAGAGGGTCTTGCGGCTCACACCGCAGGCCTCGGCCACGGAGTCGCCGTCCAGAGACTCGTTGAGGTGGCTGCGCACGTAGGTCATGGCGTGGTGGCTGATGGGGTGGGCGTAGGACTTTGCCTCGGCGCCCACGGCCTTGGCCAGCTCGAGCATCATGGGCAGCATGAGGAAGTGCACGACCTCCTCGTTGATGGACTCGTTGGCCAGCTTGATGTAGTCCTGTGTGATCTCAAGGCAGCGCGACACGGGAAGTCCGCCGGCACGCGCGGCCCGGGCGCAAAAGCTGCCCAGGAGGGCGACGGCGGAGCGGCCCTGGAGCAGCGGGTCTTCCGAGGTGTGGACCTCCATGAGGGGGAGGTTCGTCCTAAAGAACTTGAGCAGGCCGTCGGAGTCGCCCAGCGAGATGAACGATGCGAAGCCCTCGTACTGCTCGACGATCTCGCGGCTCGAGACGTGCGTGTTCACGTCGATGAACGCCATATGCTGGGAGTATGTGACTATCTCCGACAGCTCGTCTTCCTCGCTGCCCTCGTTGACAAAATTGATCGCGTCCACGATTTCCTGGGTCGTGAGCAGCGAGTTCATCTCTTCTGTCTCTTCGAGTTCCATGTTTGGCTCCAAGTTTTCCCAAATCTGCAATTTTTGGTTACACGCGTAGTATTTTGCTGAAAACGATGGCTTCATAATATCCCGTGGGTCGCGCAAGGTGTGACAGATTTATAAAAGACCGTTCTTCGGTCACAGTCACACCGCAAACGCTCCACGACAGTTCGTGTAGGACGACGATGAACCGAGAGGAGGTAGTAGGTATGAGGTATCTGCTTATGGTTAGTCACGGCACCATGGCACCGGGCGTGCACAGCGTCATTCGCATGCTGCTTGGCGACCGCGACAACGTGCTGAGCCACTCCATGGAAGACGGGGTCTCGGCCGATGCGTTCGTCTCCGCCCTGGAGGACGTCGTGGCTCCCATTGGCGCAGAGGACTCCGTTGTCGTCCTTGGCGACATCGTCGGGGGCTCGCCCCTGACCAACACGCTCAACGTGTTGACGCAAAAGGGTCTTCTTGGCCGCACGATCGCCTTTGGTGGCCTGTCGCTGCCCATGGCAATCGCCGCGCTCACCGGCATCGAGGACGACCTCGACGACGCCGCTCTGCGTGACAGTGTCCTAAGCGAGTCACGCGAGGGAGCTCGCCTGGTCGAGCTCGCCCTTGATGACGAGGACGAGGAAGACCTGTAAGGAAGTGTATCTTCGGGGGGAAGACAAGAGGGCATAGGGCCCTCGGGAAGGAAAGGAGGGTATCGATGATTTCGTTCGTTCGCATCGATGACCGTATGATTCATGGCCAGACCGTTACGAGGTGGAGCCTGGAGTACCCCTGCGATGGCATCATTGCCGTCAATGACGTCGCAGCCTCCAACCCCGTGCTCAAGGCCGCTTACAAGGGCGCGGCTCCGGACAAGAAGATCTTTGTCTGGACCATGGACCACTTCAAGGAGAGCGCCGAGAAGGTTCTCGCTTCTGACACGCGCTACTTCCTGATCACCAAGGACCCGCTGGACATGAAGCACATTCTCGTTGACTTTGGCTTCAAGCCCTCCGACGTGACCCGCGTGATCGTTGGTCCCTGCAACGACCGCCCCGACACCGTGAAGCTTGGCAACAACCAGTCCATCACCGCCGAGGAGGCCCAGGCCTTCGAGGACATCACCAAGGCTGGTTACACCGTGGAGTTCGCCCTCATCAAGGAGGCCTCCATCGGCGAGTGGCCCAAGTTCCGCGGACAATTTGACGTTAAGTAAAGGAGGAGACTAATGGGAATCTCTGTCATTCAGGCCGTTCTTCTGGGCCTGTTCGCCTGCCTGGCCTCGCTGCCTGGCATGGGTGGCACCACTGTTGGTAACTACACGCTCGGCCGTCCTCTCGTTGGTGGTCTCGTCGTCGGCCTCATCATGGGCGACATCCAGACCGGCATCATCGTGGGCGCCTCGATCCAGCTCGTCTACATCGCGCTGGTGACCCCCGGCGGCACCGTGTCCGCTGACGTCCGTGCCGTTACCTACATCGGCATCCCCCTGGCCATCCGTGCTCAGGGCCTAGATGCCTGGCGCGCCTCCAGGGCTGCCGGCCTGGCCGCCTCCCTCGGCGCTGCTGTGGGCACCCTGGGTACCGTTCTGTTCTACGGCACCGCTACCATGAACCTCGTGTGGCAGGGCATCGGCTGGAAGGCCATGGACGGTGGCAAGTGGTCCACCATCAAGAAGACCATCCCCATGGTCGACTTCGTCCTTCCCTGGATCAGCCACATCGCGTTCTCGTTCATTCCCTGCGTCGTCATCTGCATGGCCGGTGAGTCCATGGTCAGCCTCATGAAGGATTACCTCCCCATGGACGGCATTGCCATGAAGACGCTCTTCACCGTTGGCTCCCTGCTTCCCGCCGTCGGTGTCGGCATCCTGTGCAAGCAGGTCATCCAGAAGCCCCTCGACTGGGTCACCTTTGGCCTCGGCTTCACCCTTGCGGCCGTCATGGGCTGCAACCTGATCGCCTCCGCGCTGATCGCTGTGTTCTTTGCTCTTATCAACTACAAGATCGAGCAGCTCAAGACCAACCGCCTCGCTCCCGCGGCCGACGCTGCTGCTTCGTTTGACGACGACGAGGAGGACATCTAATGGCTGAACTCAAGAAGGTCTCCAAGAAGGCGCGTAACAGCGCGTTCCGCAACTGGATCTACGGCAACCTCACCTGCTTCTCGCAGGAGCACATGCAGACCTTTGGCTACCTCGCTGCCATGCTGCCCGTTGTTGACGAGCTCTACGACAACGATGACGACAAGGTCAAGGCTCTGTCCACCTACCGTACGTTCTTCAACACCGAGCCCCAGATCGGCACCATGGTCGTTGGCCTGACCGTCGGTCTCGAGGAGGCCCGCGCCAACGGCGAGCCCCTGGACGACGACACCATCAACGGCATCCGCGCCGGCCTCATGGGCCCGCTCGCCGGCCTCGGTGACTCCATCATCGTCGGCACCTTCATCCCCATCCTGCTCGGCATCGCCCTCGGTCTCTCCACCGGCGGCAACGTCCTCGGCCCCCTGTTCTACGTGGTCGTGTGGAACCTCGCCATGTACTTTGGCATGAAGTTCGCCTTCAAGCAGGGCTATGAGCTCGGTGGCTCCGCCGTCGAGGCCCTCGTTGGCCCGCAGTCCGCGGCCCTTCGCTCCTCCATCGTCATGGTTGGTACCATGGTCATCGGCTCCGTCGCCGCTACCTGGATCAACATCACCACGGCGCTCGAGGTGCCCTTCTCCGCCGACTCCAGCCTGGTGCTCCAGGACACGCTTGACTCCATCTTCCCCAAGCTGCTGAACTTCTTCTTCGTGTGGTTCTGCTGGTGGCTGATGACCAAGCGCAAGATGTCGCCGACCCTGGTCATGGGCCTGCTCGTCATCGTCGCCCTCGTCGGCGTCCTGGTTGGCTTCTTCAACCCCGGCCTGTCCTACTAAGGCCAAAAGGGAGGTACCGCTATGCCTACCAACGCTAAGCCCGCTCATGGCAAGCGCGAGCGCAAGCTCTATCGCAAGGAGTGGGAGGAGACTGACAACCCTCTGGTTAACGAGGCTCGTCAGCAGACCCTCGCCCTGCAGCGCCTCCAGACCTGGATGCGCCTTGCCTACGCTGGCATCGCCGCTGGAGCCCTCCTGGCCTACTGGGGCTTCACGCAGGGCAACAACGTTGTCGCAGGCGTCGTGGGCGTGATCGTTGCCGTGATCTTCTTCGCGATTGCCATGGTGTTCAGGATTGGCATCAGGAACGGTCGCAAGAACGTCAACGCCATGCTCGAGCACCTGGAGGCCAGCCAGTAGCCGCCTCCCACATAGAAGGCTCCCTCCTTCCCAGGCCCCGTGCGCCCCTCCTTACGCGCACGGGGCCGTCTTTGTGTGCGGGATAGGGGAGCGCGGCTCTTGTCGGCCAGACGGGCGGCAAGCGCAAAATCATACACTTTAGTATTTGATATCGGTAAAACCCCAGTTGGCGGTATCAAGTATTGAAGTAATAGCTTCAAAGTGTATGATTTTTGCTAACAAGAGCCAATGCCAGCCGGCCGATAAGAGCCAACGGCTGCGCGTCACTGGCCTACTTGCAGCCCCCGCAGGCCTCGCATGTGGCGCAGGCGGCAAGCCCGCCGGCAGCCGTCTCGCGCAAGGCGACCGGAAGCGATGCGCCCACGGCGGCCATCGCGCCCACAACCTCGTCAAAGGGAATCGGACCGCGCACGCCGGACAGCACGATCTGCGCGCTGCTCACCGCGGCGTTCACGCCAATGGCGTTGCGCAGCTGGCAGGGGTGCTCCACAAGTCCGCGGACGGGGTCGCACACCAGGCCCAACAGGTTGGATATGGCCATGCTCGCCGCATCGAGCGCC
>CAJOGH010000221.1:2937-3874 GCA_905233865.1 uncultured Atopobiaceae bacterium | reverse complement strand
CTGGAAACACGCGGTTGGACGCACTCAATTCCGACGACAGCACGACCGGCTTTGCCAATGTGGTCACGTCCGTCAACTGCAAGGGCGCCTCGGCAGAGTTTGACTACGTGTCGTTTGGCGTCGCCCTGTACGACTTTGAGGCAGTCCCCGTGGCCGCCAAAGATTTGAAGTATCACAGCGGAAACTTCCACGAGGCTGTTACCCCCAAGGGCAGCAACACCTCCATCATCACCAATGGCCAGCAGCAGGACATCATGCACTCTGCAAGGCTCGGTGACGCCGTCACCGAGACGACAAGCACAACGCTTTCGGCTCTTGCCGGCGCCAAGCTGTCTGAGAACGTGGGCGCGAACATAGGCTGGAGCGAGACCGAGTTTGGCGCGGACTCGGAGGATGGCGAGGGTGGCGAGGAAGGCGGATCGTCGACCAGTGGTTGGTCGAGCACCACCTCAATGGGCCTCAACTGGGGCACCGCTTGGGAGATGGCCGGCGCGGCCGGCGCTTCGGCGGGCCATAGCCAGGCCAAAGAGGTGAGCAAGGCCGTTGAGACCACGGTCGCGCTTCCTCCCCACACGGCCGCTGCCATCGACCACGAGATGACCACGACCAACTATCACCAGACCTACTTCCAGCCGGTCGTCCTCAACTACAAGGTGGCCATCTTTGCCATGAGTGGCGATGTCTCTACCGCTTGGCCCGATGGTGGCATCAACCCTGGCATCTATGCCAAGCAGTCGATGGTCATCAAGTTTGACACCAAGGAGAGCTCGAGCCCCTCGTATGGGTGCGCGGCAACGGACGACCTTGCCAGCCGCATCGCAAACGAGAACATCGGCATCGAGGGCTATGACACCTCGGGTGGCCGCACGTACACCAGCCACAGCACGGCAAGTGGGTTTAGCCAGAGCAGCGACATTAACTGGGATGCAGTGATCTA
>CAJOGH010000221.1:0-2818 GCA_905233865.1 uncultured Atopobiaceae bacterium | reverse complement strand
TGACCTTGCGACGGTCACGACGCCCAACAGTAAGTACGTGCTGTACACCGGCAACTCAATTGACCGCGAGTCGATGACCGTTTCGGGCTTTAACAAGTTCGGCGTGCCCTTCTATGGTTTCAATCAGCAGTGGGGCGAGTGGAACCGTTGCGACGAGAACGGCAACATCGTCAATGGCGGAAACCTGTATGATGATGACCCGGTCAAGATTGTTGGAACCGACACTATCACGCAGAAGGAAGACACCACAGGCGGTACCGTGTACCTCAAGTGGAAGATCACGGACCCCAATGCCAAGCCCAAGACGGGCGACCACCTTGAGGGCGGTCAGGACCTGATCAATTCTGACATCGAGACGCCCATGGTCACGATCGAGGTCCTCAACAGCACGATGGATGACCCCGCTGTCTATGCAAGCGGAAGCTACTCTGGCTTCTGGAAGAAGCAGATTAACCTTAACACGGCCCTGACTAGCGAGGTCACCGACGTATCTCGAGGTACAGCCCAAGTGGCAGAGCCGCGAGCCGGCAAGCCAAGGCATCATTGTGGACGAGGGGACTGGCAACGTCGAGTTCACGAAGCCTGGCACATATCACGTCCGCCCGTATATCTATAGCAATCTTAACGTGCCTGTCTACCCCATTGATGAAACTGGGAAAGCTAAATGGGTCACCATTACCGCCACGGAGCATGACCTGGTGCACCGCGAGGCCCAGGAGCCTACGTGCACTGCTGACGGAAGCAAGGATCATTATCGGTGCGAAGACTGCGGCAAGTACTTCTCGGACGCCGCTGGCACCACCGAGATTGCCGAGGCAGACATCCGTATTCCCGCGAAGGGTCACGCGTGGGGCGACTGGACGACCACTAGGGAGGCCACTGACGCCGAGCCGGGCGAGCAGCAGCGCGTGTGCGCCAACGACCCGAGCCACGTGGAGACGCGTGGTCTGTACACGGTCCGCTTTGAGATGAACGGCCATGGCGTCGCGCCCGAGAGGCAGATCGTGCCTGGTGGCTCGTCTGCGACGGTTCCGGCAAATCCCACGGCCACCGGCCACGTCTTTGAGGGCTGGTTCGCCGACAGCGAGTGCACCAAGCCCTACCAGTTCGGCGCGACCGTCGACCACAACACGGTCGTCTACGCCAAGTGGACGGTTGCCAAGTACACGGTCGCTATCATGGCCGTCGGCGACGTGTACGAGGCCGACGGGGAGATAAAGGTTGCCCCCGAGGTCAACGGAACGGCTTCGATCGTAGACGGCACAAAGGTTGAAGAGCAGGAGGGTGAGGCACAATATACGTACTACATCAAGGAGGTCGAGTACGGAGCTCCGGTCTCCCTTTCGGTGACCCCCAATGCTGGCTTTGGCCTGAAGGGAATCCAGGCTGTCACGTTTGCTCCAGACGCGTCGACGAGCGAGCCGTACACGCCCAACAAGGTGGGCGACACCTCGTACTCGATCACGATGCCCGAGGGCGACGTCGCGATCATGGCGAGCTTCGCCCAGGTGAAGGTGACCTACGACGGCAACGCGCCGGAGGGCGTGAACGTGAGCGGCCTGCCCGAGCCCGCGGCGATTGGCTACGGCACCATCCCCACTAAGCCCACGCCCGACCCGACGGCGACGGCCGCCCACGAGGCTACCTACGACTTCGCAGGTTGGTTCTCGGACAAGGAGTGCACGAAGCCGTACCTGTTCAACGCGCCGCTGACGCAGGACACGACGCTCTACGCAAAGTGGATGCAGACAGGTGCGGAAAAGTTCTCTGTGACATACACGCTCAAGAACGCCGCTGGCTTTACGCCCGAGACGTATTCCGACAGCTATACGGTCGAGAAGGGCTCTAAGGCCTACGACCCGACCAACGACATCTACGCCGAGGCTGGCGACAACGTCGGCTACGAGCTCAAGAAGGACGCGGGGACCGGCTCCACGTGGTTCACCGATGAGGAGTGCACCACGCCCTTTAGCTTTACCACCACCATCGAGGCCGATACCCAGCTGTACGCCCAGGTCGTTCCAAAGCAGTACACCGTCACGTACTACGACGGCGACACGGCGCTGAACCAGAAGTCCGTGGTTCCCTACAACACGGCCATCGGCGACGCGTACCCCGGCGACCCGTCGAGGCCGCCCGAGGACATGATCCCGTTCAACGGCTGGACCACCAAGGACGGCACGCCGTGGAGCATCGCGACCACTCCCGTTACCGGTGACACGGAGCTGTATGCCCAATGGGTCATCAACCGCTACAACGTCGCATTCGATACCAACGGCTTTGGCGAGGCGCCCGCGACGCAGGAAGTCGACCAGGCCAGCTACGCGACCGACCCCGGAGCCATCCAGGCTGAGGGCCACACCTTTGGCGGCTGGTTCACTGACCAGGCCTGCACCGAGGGCAACCAGTTCTCCTTTGCCGACACCAAGGTCATGGAGAGCATGACGCTGTTTGCCAAGATGAACATCAATGAGTACACCGTCACGTTTGACACCAACGGTCACGGCATCGGTCCCGATCCCGTCAAGGTGACCTACGGCGAGAAGGTCGCAAAGCCCGAAGACCCCGTCGACGTGGACCGCACTTTTGTTGCGTGGTACACGGATGCCGCCTGCACCAAGATCTACGACTTTGAGTCTCCCGTGAAGGGCGACCTGACGCTGTATGCCAGGTGGACCGCGGCGAACTCCGACGTCATGTACCGCCTGTACAACCCCAACTCGGGCGAGCACTTCTACACGTCGTCCGTGGTCGAGCAGGCCATCCTCGTCGAGTTTGGTTGGAAGGATGAGGGCGTGGGCTGGGTTGCCCCCAAGAA
>CAJOGH010000220.1 GCA_905233865.1 uncultured Atopobiaceae bacterium | reverse complement strand
GTGCCATGGCACTCTCCATCGGCATCGCCATCCAGAACACGCCCGAGGGCGCCATCGTGTCACTGCCGCTGCGTGCCGCCGGCGAGTCCCGCGGGAGGGCCTTTACCAAGGGCGTGGCATCGGGAGTCGTTGAGCCCATAGGGGCGGCGCTCACCATCGCCGCGGCCCAGTTCGTCGTGCCCATCCTCCCCTACCTGCTCAGCTTTGCGGCAGGCGCGATGACCTATGTGGTCGTGGAGGAGCTCGTTCCCGAGACGGCGCAGGGCAAGCACTCCAACATGGGCGCACTCAGCTTTGCGGTGGGCTTCACGGTCATGATGGCGCTCGACGTGGCGCTGGGTTAGGCAGACTGGCTAGCCAACCGGCAGGTACGTGAGCAGGGCGTAGACCGCCACTCCCACGACCGCGCACCACGCCAGCGAGCGCGTGAGGCGTGCCACCACCACACATACCGCAGCCGCAACCAGAGGCGCCGTGGCAGGCCAGAGCCCAGCGTCGAACATGCCAGGCGTCAGGAGGTCGTTGGCCACAAGGGCCGCGAAGGCCGCGGGCGGAATCAGGTTGAGCGCACGCGTTAGCCGCTCGGGAAGCTCGCGCCCCTTGAGCAGGAACATGGGCGCGCAGCGGCAGACGAGCATCGCGGCAAGCAGGCAACCCCACATGACGAGCTGCTGCTGCAGTGTCATCGGCTCCATGGGCCACCCCTCCCCGAGACCACGAGCCCCACGACGACCGCCACGCTCGCGCCCAAGAGGATGGCGGGGCCTCCCAGACCCACGCACTTGAGCGCAAAGACCGCCACGAAGGCGACGAGCGCCACGACGATGTTGGTGGGCGTTGCCTCCTGGAGCACGAGCAGGCAGATGAAGATGGCCGTCATGGCAAACGAGGCCAGCGCCACGGGCACGTCGACGACCGTCCCCACCAGGCAGCCCACCATGTTGGCCGTGGCCCAGGTGAGCATCGAGAACAGGTTGACGAGCGTGGCGCGCCGCGCGTCCCAGGGCTCGGGCGCCTTATAGCGCGCCATGTTCACGCCAAACGACTCGTCGGTCACCGTTGCGCTAAACAGCGCGGTCACACGCTTGCGCACGCCCGCAAAGTAGGGCGCGAAGGCCGCCGAGTAGAGCATCTGCCGCGTGTTGACGAACGCGATGCTGGCAACGATGGAGGCAAGCGGGGTGCCCGCGAGCCACATGTTGCAGTACATGAACTGTCCGGCGCCAGAGTAGAGCGTCGCGCTGATGGCAAAGGCGATCGCCGGCGAGATGCCAACGGCGTTCTCCATGACCCCACAGGGCAGGCCGATGGATATGTAGCCCAGAATGATGGGCAGGGCGGCGGCGAGCGCGTCACGCGCGGCCACGCCCCACGACGACGAGGCGGATGGAGCTTGCTGCACTAGGGGCGCACCCCCAGCTGCGGCCTGATCTTGTCGATAAGAGCCAACGAGGCGAGCGTCACTTCGCGCGCGTCCGCGACGCTCAGGTTGGCAGGGCCGCCGGTGACGCCGGCGATGAAGTCGGCGATCTCAAAGCGCATGTTGTTGGAGCCAGGGTCCTCGAACGCGAGCGGCTCGCTCACGCCCTCCTCGGTGCCGTAGCCGTCCTTGCTGGGAGCCGGACGGGTTATGGCAGCTGAGCGCGGCGTGGAGATGGAGTCCACGGAAAGCGAGGCGTTCTCGCCCTCGATCTCGGTAGCGAGGTAGTTGCTGCAGGCCTTGCCCCAGGCGAGGTTGGCCACGTGGCCGGGATAACGGCAGAGGGCCTGCCCGGCGATGTCAACGGGCTCGGGACCCTCGGGCAGTGGCACGTCCTCCATGACGCCCATGGCAATGACGTCCTCAGGCGCGCCGAAGAGCGCGACCATGCCCTCGATCACGTAGATGCCGATGTCGGAGAGCGAGCCTCCGCCCAGGCGCGGGTTAAAGACGGGCTGGACGTCGCCGGCACGCAGCTTGTCCAGGCGCCCGGAGCGCTGGCAGTAGCGGAAGGTGGAGGAGCGGATGTCGCCGATGGTGCCCATGGCCTCGCGCAGCGCCACGAAGGCGGGCGTGTGGACGGGGCGCATGGCCTCCATGGCCACGACGCCGGCGGCGTCAGCCGCCTCGAAGATTTGGCGTGCCTGGTCGGCTGACGGAGCCATGCTCTTCTCGACCAGGACGTGCTTGCCCGCGGCAATGGAGGCAAGCGCCTGCTCCACATGAATGAGGTTGGGGCTGGCGATGTAGACGGCGTCCACGTCGTCGCGCGCGAGCGCGGCGTCCAGGCTGGTCTCCACGTCGGCCACGCCGTTGGCGTCAGCAAAGGTGCGACCCTTGTCAGCGTTGCGCGAGAC
>CAJOGH010000219.1 GCA_905233865.1 uncultured Atopobiaceae bacterium | reverse complement strand
GCTCGACGCGGCGACAGAGCTTGCCGCAGCCGGCATCCCTGCCCGCGTGGTGGACGTGCCATCTGTAAAGCCGCTGCCGGACGCGGCCCTGGAGGCCTGCGCGGACTGCGAGCTCGTGGTGACCGTGGAGGAGCACACCGTCATAGGCGGGCTGGGCGGAGCGATTGCCGAGCGCATGTGCGACACCGGCGCCGGCGTGCCGTTGCTGCGCCTTGGTACCCCCGACCATTACCTGGAGGCAGACCTCCACAAGCGCGTGCTCGAGCGCTCGGGGCTCGACGCCGCCGGCATCGTCCGTTCCGTGACGGAGAGGCTAGGCCGGCTGTGAGCACGCACGCGCCGCGCAGCGCCTTCCTTCCCGTGAGCCGGGCCGACATGGAGGCACGCGGGTGGGACGCCTGCGACTTCGTGTACGTGATCGGCGACGCCTATGTTGACCACCCCTCCTTTGGCCCGGCCATTATCAGCCGCGTGTTGGAGGCCAATGGCTACCGCGTGGGCATCATCGCACAGCCTGACTGGCGCGACCCCGCGAGCGTGACCATCCTGGGCGAGCCGCGCCTGGGATTCTTGGTAAGCGGCGGCAACATGGACTCAATGGTCAACCACTACACGGTGGCCAAGCGCCGGCGCTCGCGCGACATGTACTCCCCTGGCGGCAAGATGGGCCTGCGCCCCGACCACGCGACCGTGGTGTACGGCAACCTCATCCGCCGCACCTACAAGCACACGCCCATCGTCATAGGCGGCATCGAGGCCTCGCTGCGCCGCCTTGCCCACTACGACTACTGGTCCGACTCGCTCAAGCGCTCCATCCTTTTGGACTCGGGCGCCGACCTCATCAGCTACGGCATGGGCGAGAAGAGCATCGTGGAGATAGCCGATGCGCTGGCCGCGGGCATTGCCGTGAGCGACATCAGCTGGATTGCCGGAACGGTGTACCGCGCGCGCTCGACCGACCAGTGCGTGGAACCCGTGATGCTACCCAGCTGGGACGAGCTCAACGCCGACCGGCGCACGTACGCGGAGAGCTTTGGCGAGCAGGTCAGAAACCTCAATCCCTTCCTGGGCCACACGCTCGTGGAGCCCTACCCGCACGACGTGTTCGTGATCCAGAACCCTCCGGCAACGCCCCTGGAGACGCCCGACCTGGACGAGGTGTACGAGCTGCCCTACGCCCGCGACTACCACCCCGACTACGAGGCTGCGGGCGGGATTCCCGCGCTGAGCGAGATCAAGTTCAGCCTCGCGAGCAACCGCGGCTGCCTGGGCGAGTGCGCCTTTTGCGCGCTCAACTTCCACCAGGGCCGCATCATCCAGGCGCGCAGCGAGGAGTCGCTCCTGCGCGAGGCCGAGGCGATGACGCACGACCCTGACTTCAAGGGCAACATCCATGACGTGGGCGGCCCCACCGCCAACTTCATGGTGCCCGCCTGCCAAAAGCAGAGGAAGGCCGGCGCGTGCGTGGGACGGCGCTGCCTCTCCCCCACCCCGTGCAAGAACCTGACGGTCACGCACAAGCGCTACGTGCACCTGCTGCGCCGCCTGCGCGAGCTACCGGGCGTCAAGCGCGTGTTCATCCGCAGCGGCATCCGCTTTGACTACGCGATGCTCGACCGCGACCACACCTTCATCCGCGAGTTGGCACAGCATCACACCTCCGGCCAGCTGCGCCTGGCGCCCGAGCACGTGGCGCCCGAGGTGCTCGAGGTCATGGGCAAGCCACCGCACGAGGTGTACGAGTCGTTCTGTCGTGAATTTGAGCGAGAAAGCCGCGCGGCTGGCAAGGAGCAGTACGTCCTCCCCTACCTCATGAGCTCGCACCCGGGTTCCACCATGGAGGTGGCCGTTCGCCTGGCGGAGTTCTGCCGCGACCTGGGCTACAACCCCGAGCAGGTCAGCGACTTTTACCCCACACCCTCGACGGTGAGCACCTGCATCTACTACACGGGGCTGGACCCCCGCACGATGGAGCGCGTGTACTGCCCAACGAACCCGCACGAGAAGGCCATGCAGCGCGCCCTGATCCAGTACCGCGACCCCAAGAACTACGACCTGGTCGTCGAGGCGCTCCGCCGCGCGGGCCGCGAGGACCTCATTGGGTACGGGCCCACATGCCTGGTGCGCCCCACGCGGCCGCGCAAGGACGGCGGGTCCGCCAAGCGTGGTGCCAAGGGCAAGGGTCACGCCAAGGGTCAGGGCCACGCCAAGGGCAAGGGCGGGGGCAAAGGCAAGACCTCCACCGACCGCAAGGGTGGCGAGGGTCACGGACGCCGCGGGGGCGAGAGATAGACAGCCGCGCGGCTCTTATCGGCCGGAGCCAGGACGAAAATCATAC
>CAJOGH010000218.1 GCA_905233865.1 uncultured Atopobiaceae bacterium | reverse complement strand
TATACGAACAGGCTCAAAGTATTGTGTGCTTGTCGCTGGCAGCCCGCGTCCCGCTCCTGTTTGCTGGGTGGAAACTGCGTGCCGTTGCCATGTTTGGCATAGAATAGTCGCTTGGCGCTACCGCGTCTCAGGCACGAAATCCGTCATCAGGAGATCTCATGGCACAAAAGCCCAGCTACTACGTCACTACCCCCATCTACTACGTCAACGCTGCCCCGCACCTTGGCACCGCCTACTGCACCATCCTCGCGGACGTGCAGGCGCGCTTCCGCAGGGCCTGCGGCTATGACGTCAAGTTCCTCACCGGTACCGACGAGCACGGCGAGAAGGTCGAACTTGCCGCCAAGGCGCACGACATGACGCCCACCCAGTGGGTCGACTCGCTCATCCCGCAGTTCACTGACACCTGGGACAAGCTGGAGATCTCCAATGACGTCTTCATGCGTACCACGAGCCCCGAGCACGTTCGCTCGGTGAGCCACCTGTGGGAGCGCATGCGCGACGCCGGCTACATCTACAAGGGCTCCTACGACGGCTGGTACTGCGTCCACGAGGAGACCTACTACACCGAGACTCAGGTGGCCCACGCCGACGAGGCGGCGGGCACCCAGGGCCAGCACCTGTGTCCCGAGTGCGGCCGCGCCCTCGAGCGCGTGGAGGAGGAGAGCTGGTTCTTCAAGCTCTCCGAGTTCCAGGACCGCCTGCTTGCCTTCTACGACGAGCACCCCGACTTCGTGCAGCCCGCGTTTCGCATGAACGAGGTGCGCACCTTCGTGGAGGGTGGCCTCAAGGACCTGTCCGTGAGCCGCACGAGCTTTGACTGGGGCATCCCCGTCCCCTTTGACGACAAGCACGTCACCTACGTGTGGTTTGACGCGCTGCTCAACTACGCCACCGCCGCCGGCTTTGGCGACCCCTCCGAGGAGGGCAAGGCTTCCTACGCCTTCCGTTGGCCCGCGCAGACCCACGTGGTGGGCAAGGACATCATCCGCTTCCACTGCGTCATCTGGCCCGCGATGCTCATGGCCATCGGCGAGCCCCTGCCCGAGCACGTCTTTGCCCACGGCTTCCTGACGGTCCGCAACGAGGAGACCGGCGCGGCCGAGAAGATGTCCAAGAGCCGCGGCAACGCCATTGCCCCCTCCGATGTCATCGACCTTCTGGGCGTTGAGGGCTACCGCTGGTACTTCATGAGCGACGTGGAGCCCGGCACCGACGGTGCCATCAGCTATGGTCGCATGGAGCAGGTCTACAACGCCGACCTGGCCAACTCCTGGGGCAACCTGGTGAGCCGCACGCTCAACATGAGTGCCAAGTACTTTGGGGGCTGCGGTCCTGAGCTGCCGCAGGACTGGGCCACTCGCGAGAGCCCGCTGCGCGACGTTGCCGAGGGCATCTACGAGCGCTACGCCGAGCACATGGGCGCCTTTGCCTACTCCGAGGCGGCCAAGGTCGTCATGGAGCTCATCCACGCCGCCAACCACTACATCGAGGACACCGCGCCCTTCAGCCTGGCCAAGGACCCCGAGCGTGCCGACGAGCTCGCCTTTGTCATGGGCAACCTCCTTGAGGCCATCCGCATCTCCGCTCACCTGACCGCGCCCTTCATGCCCGCGACCTCGCTCGAGGTGCTTACGCGCATGTCCCACGAGGATGAGGCGGACACCGACGACCTCAAGGCTGCCTGCGTCTGGGGCGGTCTGCGTGGCGGCCTGCCCGTGACCAAGGGTGCGGCACTCTTCCCGCGCCTGGACACCAAGTCCAAGTAGGATGGCCGGCTCCTGGCTGGCCACCCCGGGCCGCACCCGTGCCGTCCTTGAGGACCACGGTCTGTACACCAAGAAGCGCTTTGGCCAGAACTTCCTGGTCAACGACTCCGTCATAGAGCGGATTCTGGACTTGGCTCAGCTGGGTTCGTGGGATGGTGTGCCGGCCGAGAAGGACGTGGCGCTTGAGGTGGGCCCTGGCATCGGCACGCTCACGGTGGCGCTCCTGGAGCATGCCGCCGCGTGCGTGTCCATCGAGGCCGACCGCACCCTCGTGCCCGTGCTGCACGAGACCTGCGCGCGTGACTCCGAGCGCTTTGCCCTCATCCAGGCGGACGCCCTCAAGGTGGGGTCCGATGATGTGGCCGATGCCTTGCGGAGCTTGCGCATAGACGGCCTGCCGACGGAGCCTGCGGCCTTTGTGGCCAATCTGCCCTATCAGGTGGCGGCCACGCTCATCCTGCGCTACCTGCAGCAGATGCCCTCACTGCGCCGCGCGGTCGTCATGGTGCAGGCCGAGGTCGCCGACCGCATCTCTGCCACGCCTGGCACCAAGGCCTATGGAGCCTACACG
>CAJOGH010000217.1 GCA_905233865.1 uncultured Atopobiaceae bacterium | reverse complement strand
TGCCGCCGCTGACCTTTGAAACCCTCAGCGGCAATCCCGCCAGCATACAGTCAGTTCCCTCAATCGTCGACCCTGAGAAGTTCTGCTCGGAAAGGCGGTACGCCCTTGGTGCGCGGCCGTCCTCGACGAGCTTCCTCAGGCTCCTCGCCCGGACGTTCCTCCCCGACTTGACCTCCACGGGAACCACCTCGGCGCGCCCCGTCTGATAGACAAAGTCCACCTCGCCGCTTCCCACCGTGGGCTTCGGCATCCAGTAGAACGTCTCGACGCCGTTCGCCACAAGCGCCTGCATGACCGCGTTCTCCGCCAAGGCCCCACGGAAGTCGCTCGAAAGGACGTCCTGGAGCGCTGGGTCGAGATAGGTCTCGGCATCGACGCGGAACTTGCGAAACATCAAGCCCGTGTCGGCGACATAGGCCTTGAAGTAGCTGCCCTCCTCGTCGTTGTATGGCGCGAGGGGGAAGCGCGTGTCACACGTGAGGTCGTTCAGGGTCACCATACCCGCAGCCGCCAGCCATTCGAGCGGTTCCAGCAGCGTGGACCGCCGTCCGCCACGCATCACGTCCGCATACTTGAACTTTTTGGTGGACGAGCGCATAAGCTGCTTGGGGAGACTCTCCCACACACGCTTGGCCGCCGCACCACTGATTCCGTTGTCGGGGTCGGTCATGTCCGCCGTGTACGTGAGGTCGATCTCGTCGAGCACCTCGCGCACGTGCGTGTGGTCGCGACTCTGCGCCCACGCGGATACAGCCTTGGGCATGCCGCCCACCACAAGGTAGCGGTGGTAGAGCTCGAGCGCCTCGTCATGGAGTACGTAGGGCTCAAGCGATCGGGCATGAGAACGTATGTCGTCAGCCATGCGCCGCTCCCCCATAGCCCAGAGCCACTCCTCGAAGTCCATGGGGTGGAGCTCTATCTGTCGCACGCCCGAGGGGAACGGAAGCCCGCGCTTTTTGGCTGACACGCCAAGGAGGCTTCCCGTCGCGATGACGCGCCACCCGCTCTCGGAGAAGAACCTGAGCGAGTTGAGCGCCTTCTCGTTAAGCTGCACCTCGTCAAAGAAGAGGATGGACCGCTCCTTGTCGATGTCGCAGCGCAGGTACTCAGCGATATTCGAGGTAATCTTCTCGAGATCGTCGGTTGGCCCTGAGAAAATGGCATCCGTGCGAGCCATGTCGGTCTGAAAGTCGAGCTTCACAAAGTGCTCGCCGGCACGCTCCCTCCCTACCATCTCGGCAAGGGTCGTCTTGCCCGTGCGCCGTGCACCGCGCATGAGGAGGGGATGGCCTGCGCCGCCGTCGAGCCATGTGCGTATCTCCTGTTCGAGCTTGCGCTGCAAGAGTGGCATAGTTACCTCGTTAGTGCTTCTTATGACACATTATTATCTAATTTTGTGTCAAGTATAGCACGTTATGCAATCTAAACAGCGTCACCACCGCCACATCTTCCTCGGTCGATATCGGTCACCCCGCCAAAAGGACCCTACTTGCCGTGGTACTGGATGTGGGCGATCTTCCACGCGTCACCGACACGCCTCAGCACCTGCGTCTCGAGTCCCTCGATACCGTAGGGCTCGCCGGTGCCTGCACGCGTGCACACGGTGTGGTAGCGGAAGACCACGATGGCCACGTCATCGGTGAGCAGGTGCGCGTCGAGCCCGTCGTTCACCAGCTCGATGGCGTCGTACACCCGATGCAGCATGCCCAGGAACTCCATCACGCGGGTCGGCCCCTCGTAGAGCGTGGACTGCGAGATGACCGTGTCGGTGTCCTCCCCCGCCCACACCGCGCGAAACGCCTCGGAGTCGTTGTCGCGAATCGCGTTGCAGTAGCGGGCCACAACCTCCGATGACACCTGCAGGATGTTCTCTTCGGCCATTACAGCTCCTCCCCATTGGTATCGATGATGTGCCTATAGTAGGCGAACGAGTCCTTCTTGTTGCGCGCGAGCGTGCCCACGCCGTCATTGTCCTTGTCCACGTAGACGAAGCCGTAGCGCTTGCGCATCTCGCCGGTGCCGGCGGAGACGATGTCGATCGGACCCACCAGAGGTAGCCCATCACGTCGCAGCCGTCGCGCACGGCCTCACGCAGCTGCTCCACGTGCATGCGCAGGTAGCGGGCACGGAAGGGGTCGCTGATGCGTCCGTCCGCGTCCGGGCCCTCGTCCAGGCCGATGCCGTTCTCCACCACGAAGAGCGGCTTGTCGTACACGTCGGTGAGGTAGTTGCACACGTAGCGCAGGCCCTGCGGGTCCACCGGCCAGCGCCAGGGCTCCGGCGAGTTGAGCCCCGCCTCGAGGAAGCGGTCGAACATCCGGTTGCAGAGCTCGTAGTCGGGCTCGTCTCC
>CAJOGH010000216.1 GCA_905233865.1 uncultured Atopobiaceae bacterium | reverse complement strand
CAACCCCGACATCTTCGACTACAACATCCCGCAGGTGCTCCGCGACATCTACGCCGAGGGCGGCCACGAGAAGCAGCCCGTCTGCTTCCTCGCGACGAACCACACCTCGGGCGGCACGATGCCCACGCAGGGGAGCACGACCTCGTTGTCGCGGGGGATGCGTCCCAGCGCGCGCGTGCAGGTCACATAGCACTGCTCGTGGCTCACGGCCGCCTGGACGATCTGGTCGTAGATCTTGCGCGGCGTGTGCAGGTGGTCGATAAAAGCCTCGGATTCGCAGGCGCTCACGCACAGGCCGCACTTGCGGCAGTCGTCGGCTATCTCGATGGAGTAGCCTTCGATCTTGATGGCACCCACCGGGCAGGCGTCGATGCACTTGGAGCACGTGCCCGCGTCGCGCGTGGCGCACCTCGTGCAGTTGAGCACGTTGGCGCGCGGGCGCACCTTGTAGTCGGCGGGGTTCCAGGTGGGCACCTTGGCGTCGGGGTCAATGGAAAGCGCGCTGGTCACGGTCCCCAACGGGTTGGAGACCGCGTCCCAGTCGCGCTTCAAGTCCACAAGGTCGTCTATGAGGTCGTGCTTATGACCTTCGTTAGCCACGCTCTTGTCGCCCTCTTAGGAGGCCTGGTCGGTGCCCAGGTAGACGATGACGCCGTGGGCGTTGCTGTACGAGCCGTCGTTGGACTTGGACGTCAGGCCCAGCTTGCCGGCGACCTCGTCGGCCAGGGCCTTGTTGGCGTCGCCGTTGTACACGACGAGCGACTGGCTCTGGGTGGAGGAGGCGGTGTCGGCCGTGGCCGTGTAGCCGTAGTTCTTGAGCGTGGTGGCAATGCTGCCAGCCATGCCGTCGACGCCCGCGGCGTTGAGCACCAGCACGTTGTTGTCGGCGTTGCCCGAGGCCTCGGTGGTCTGGGCCTGGCCGTTGTTGCCAGAGGCGCCAACGGAGCCGGCGACGCCGTGGGTGGGATCCTCGGACTCGCCCTCGTAGGGGGACAGGCCCTGGTCCACGCGGCTCATGATCTTCTGCCACGAGGTGGTGTCGCAGACCTCGTACC
Source organism: uncultured Atopobiaceae bacterium (assembly GCA_905233865.1). GTDB lineage: Bacteria > Actinomycetota > Coriobacteriia > Coriobacteriales > Atopobiaceae > CAJOGH01. The sequence continues at coordinate 2,641 of CAJOGH010000216.1, read as the reverse complement.
AGAGGTTGTTCACGTACTTGGAGATCGTCGGGCACAGGGCGCTGTAGACGTCGTTGTCAACGTCAATGCCAATGAAGTTGGTGGCCAGGCCCACGATGTCGGTGACGGGCATGTCGCAGGTCACGTAGCTCGTGAGGGTGGAGATGGTGGAGGCCAGGGTCACGGGGTCGGAGCCCATGACCTTCTTGAGCACGGCACCGATGAGCATGCGCTGGTTGGCCGCGCGGTAGAAGTCGCCTCCGCCGTACTGGTCGTAGCCGTGGCGGCAGCGGCCGACGGTCTGGCCGTCTAGGTGCTGGGGGCCAGCTGGGAGGTCAATCTCGGTGTAGTCGGGGTCGGAGACGGCGACGGGCAGGTCGACGTCCACGCCGCCGACCGCGTTGACGACGGCGGCAAAGCCGTCCATGTCAATCTCGGCATAGTGGGAGATGTTCACGCCGGCAAAGTCGGAGACGACCTGGACCGTGTAGGGGGCGCCACCGATGGAGTAGGCGGAGTTGATCTTCTGCTTGCCGTGGTCACCAAGGTCAACATAGGTGTCACGCGGGATAGAGATGAGGGTGACCTTCTTGTTCTTGGGGTCGATGCGCGACAGGATGATCGTGTCAGTACGGTATGCGGAGGAGTCGCTGCCGTACTCGCTGCCGCCGGCGCGGTCCTCGTCCTTGTCAACGCCAAGAAGCAGCATGTAGAACGGCTCGCCCGCCTCGGTGGTGGTGAGCTGCTCCAGCAGGTCGTTGGTGACGCCACTGTTGAGGTTGGAGTTGATGTGGGTCATGTAGGCAAACGCGCCACCAGCCGCGGCGACGAGCACCGCGACCAGGACGATGAGGAACACCTTCACGCGGCCCTTGCGGCTGCGGGCCTTGCGGCGCGAGGCGTAGTGGTCAATCGAGTTGTTACGAGACAGCGCCTGCGCGTTGGTGCGAGCGGGCGAGTTGCCGCGCGACCGCTTCTGCTTCTTCTGCGTAGGACGACGGCGCGGCGTGGCGCTGGCGTTCATGCCAACAGCGCCTGACGACAGGCGGTCATCGTTATCCCTGCGTGCCAAGAGGACTCCTCCGGTCTGCGTCGGTTTCGACGGCTTTGCAACTCTTGCAACTTCCTAATGTTAGCCACATGCGCGCAAGACGTGGGCAAGCTTCACGAAAACGCCCTCGTGATGTGGTCATATCGTGCAGACGTCCATACCTCATGCTCTTGTCGACAAGAGCCTGGGGCAGGGGAGTCGCACGTTCGTGAGTGTTTACCCTATGGACGGGCGCGCGAGCTCGCGCCTTTGCCTGACCATGCAATATCATGTTCAAGCAGATTGTTTACGGTGCTCGTCAGGGTATGTCCGGAGGTTGCAATGGGTTCCACCAGCACAGACCAGCTCGTCGTCGTTCTCGACTTTGGCGCACAGTACGGCCAGCTCATCGCTCGCCGCGTGCGCGACTGCCACGTCTACTCCGAGATCGTCCCCTGCGACATCCCCGCGGACGAGCTGAGGGCCATGAACCCCTCTGCGATCATCCTCTCCGGTGGCCCCGCGAGCGTCTACGCCGACGACGCCCCCGACATGGACGCCGCCGTCCTCGAGATGGGCGTGCCCGTCCTGGGCTTCTGCTACGGCCACCAGATGATGGCGACCAAGCTGGGCGGCAAGGTCGGTCATACCGAGAAGGGCGAGTACGGCCCGGCTACGCTCACCCGCGCGCAGGACTCGCAGCTGTTTGACCGCACGCCCATGGACAGCCAGACCGTGTGGATGAGCCACCGCGACGCGGTGAGCGAGGTGCCCGAGGGCTTCGTGGTCACCGCCTCGACCGAGACCTGCCCCGTGGCCGCGATGGAGTGTGCCGAGCGCAGGCTCTTCAGCACTCAGTTCCACCCCGAGGTGCGCCACACGCAGTACGGCACCCAGATCCTGGAGAACTTCCTGTTTGACATCTGCGGCCTGGAGCCCACGTGGACCATGGACGGCATCATCGAGACGATGGTCGGCCAGATTCGCGAGCAGGTGGGCAGCGACCGCGTGATCCTGGCGCTCTCTGGCGGCGTTGACTCGAGCGTCGTGGCGGCGCTCGTGCACCGTGCCATTGGCAACCAGCTCACGTGCGTGTTCGTCAACCATGGCCTGCTGCGCGCCGGCGAGCCCGAGATGGTCGAGCGCGTGTTCCGCGACCAGTTCAACGCCGACTTGGTGCACGTGCACGCTGAGGAGCGCTACGCGAGCCTGCTTGCCGGCGTGACCGAGCCCGAGCAGAAGCGTCGCCTGATTGGCACCGAGTTCTGGAAGGTCTTCTTTGACGAGGCGCAGAAGCTCGACGGCGTGCGCTGGCTGGCGCAGGGCACCATCTACCCCGACATCATCGAGAGCGGCGCGCGCAAGACGGGCGGCAAGGCCAGCACGATCAAGAGCCACCACAACCTGATCCCGTTCCCCGAGGGCGTCCACTTTGACCTCATTGAGCCGCTGGACCACTTCTTCAAGGACGAGGTCCGCGAGCTGGGCGTGGCGCTGGGCCTGCCCGCCGAGATGGTCTACCGTCAGCCGTTCCCTGGCCCTGGCCTGGCCATCCGCATCATCGGCGAGGTCACGCCCGAGAAGCTCGAGGTGCTGCGTGGTGCCGACAAGATCGTCCGCGAGGAGCTGGAC
>CAJOGH010000215.1 GCA_905233865.1 uncultured Atopobiaceae bacterium | reverse complement strand
CCAACTGCGCCGCGCGCGGCGAGACGAAGACATCGAGACGCTTTGCGCCAGCGGCCAGGTCCAGCTCCCGTGCTGCATCGACCGCCGCAAACGCAACAAAGCCAAAGGGGTAGGGCTTGGCAGAGGTCTGCATGGAGACCCACTGGACACCCAGGCCCGCAAGCGCACGCTCGCGTGCTGGCTCCGGCGCCACCTGCCGCACCAGCCCGTTTGGCCCGGTGAGAGCCCCCAAGTTGCAACTCAGGACGTCGCGTGCAAGCAGCGCCGCCTCAAGACCCGCCCGTGCGGCGAGTGCGGGAACAAAGGTGCCCGCGTCGGAGCCATGCGTACCGCGCACGCCAGAGGCCATCGCGGCAGCCCAGCCCACGGCCCACGCGGCCCGCTCGCGGCTCAGCCCCAACAGCCGTGCCACGGCGACGGCTGCTCCCACACCGCCCGCCATGCCCGTGGGGTACCACCCCGACGCGCTCCCCGAGCCTGCCGAGAACAGCGCCAGGGCAAGCCGGCACTCCGCCTCCATGCCCACAGCAAGGGCATCGGCCGCCTCCCCCATCGACACGTCCACCAGTTCGGCCGCACCAAGGATGGCACTAGCAACCGGCCCCGCCGGGTGCGTGGTCGTCGCAAAGTGGATGTCGTCGAAGGCCTGCGCCGACGAGGCGTAGCAGGCGGCCATCACGTAGTCCGGCAGCGTGAGTCCGTCGCTCTGCCCGACCGGCGCGTATGCGCCCGGGGCCAGGGCACCGCGACTGCGCACAAACGTCTTCACCTCGGGCTCGAGGCAGCCGGAGCGCATCGCACCCAAATAGTTGAGGAATGCCGCCCGGTAGAAGCGCTGCGGTACCGTGCACTCACCAAGCGCCAAGTCCACGAGCGCCTCGCCCAGCTGCCCGAGCCCCTGCGCGACCCCCATTATCAGAGCTTGACCGGATAGATGGCCGCCAGACCGCCGTCTACCAGCAGCTCGACGCCGCTTACGTACGACGACTCGTCCGAGCCGAGGTACACGGCCGCATTGGCGATGTCGGTCACGTTGCCCACCTTGCCAGCTGGAATGAGCGTGGCACGATAGGCCTGACGCTCCTTCTCCTCCTCGGGGCTGCGACCAAGCTCGCCACCGGCCGCAGGCGTGGGGATGATGCCTGGCGCTATGGCGTTGACGCGAATCCTGCGGTCGCGGAGTTCGGCCGTCCAGGTGTGGATGAACGACTTCATAGCGCTCTTGGCAGCAATGTAGAGGCTGAAATTGGGCAGCCCCAGCGAAGCGGTAACCGACGTGTTGAGAATGACGGTGGAGCCCTCCCCCATCAGCGGCAAGCAGGCCTGCACGGTGTAATAGCTGCCCAGCACGTTGGTGTACATCACGCGGTTGAACTCGGCCTCGTCGATGTCAGTAAGCGCCACGTAGCCGCCAATGCCGGCGTTGCAGATCACGATGTCCACATGGCCCTGCTCGGAACGAATCTTGTCAGCCACGGCCAGCATGGCCTCCTTGTCACTCACGTCGGCCGCGACATAGCCGATGCTGCCACCAATCTCCTCCGCCGCCTCGCGCAGCTTGGCCTCGCGACGACCAGTGATGTAGACATACGCGCCTTCCCGCACGTATGCGCGCGCAATCTCCAGCCCAATACCCGTGCCACCGCCCGTGATGAGGGCGACCTTTCCTGCAAGCCTCATGCTATCCTCCCGTGACTCTTGCATTCCACTCTTTCCTAACCCATTCATGAGGGAGGAGCCGACGCAACGTCAGCCCCTCCCGTCTACAGCAACTCTGCCAGCGCGGCCGCCTGCGCAAAGGCCTCGCACATCTGTTGGCCCCTTTCATTGAGGTTATTGCTTTGGATAAGTATGGACCCGGTAGCACGAATCCCAGCTGTCTTAATCATCAAGCCAGTATGCATGCCACGCAAGGTGCCAGCGAGCATCTCATAGCTATAGCATCACAGCACTGTCCCTGACGGTGCCTAGGACCAAAGCCATGGCTCATACGCACGCTCTCACCATGCACAATGCGCATGCCACTCGCCCATGGTGCTCGAGCCGTCTGTTTTTCCTGAGCTATGATGGTGCGATGTCGAAGGGAGAACACATGGAGCTAGAACAGATGCGACAGCTGGATGCCATTGCGCGCTGCGGGACCATCTCCGCGGCGGCCGACGAGCTGCACCTCTCTCAGCCGGCGCTCTCGCGCTCGATCAAGCGCCTCGAGCGCGAGCTTGGCCAGGAGCTCTTCACGCGCACGCACAACTCCGCGACACTCAACGACGCCGGGCACCTTGCCGTCGACCATGCGCGCAACCTCCTGCGCGACGAGCGGATGATGCTCGACGCCTTCGCCGACCTCGCGCGTCGTCAGCGCACGCTTCTGGTGGGAACCGTGGCC
>CAJOGH010000214.1 GCA_905233865.1 uncultured Atopobiaceae bacterium | reverse complement strand
CGTACAGGTCCTGGTAGAACCCGCCCTTGGCCAGCAGTTCGTCATGAGTGCCCTGCTCGATAATGCTCCCGTCCTTCATGACGATGATCAGGATGTCGCGGATGCCGGCCAGCATGAGAGCGCTGAGCGGGTAGTAGATCATGGGCTTGTCGTAGACGGGCAGCAGCTGCTTACTGGTGACCGTGGTGAGCGGGTACAGACGCGTGCCGGAGCCGCCGGCGAGGATGATGCCCTTCATGTGCTGTGCTCCTCATGTCGATGTGTGGCGCGTATGCGCAGATGCCACCATTGTAGCCAGCGGGCGCAGTCACTGCATAACTGCATACCGTCTGCGCATTTGGCGCGGGCGGGCGATAAGAGCACGCAGCGCCTATCGCTAGCTGCTCTTGTGGCGACGCCAGATGCGGCTCACCGCCTCTGCCGTGCCCACACGCTCGTGGAACAGCACCTTCCTCTGGGTGTCGTACTGATACTGGCTGAGCTCCACCTGTGTCTCTTGCGCGTCCACAAGCCTATACAGCTGATCCATCATCTCGTCCTCGCGCGACGCCTTCTGCGTCTCCGTGTCCTCATAGGAGCGGCGAAAGCGCTTGATGGAGTCGTCGACAAGCTCGGCGGCCTGGGAGGTCGCGATGCGTTGGCGATCCCTATCCAACAGCTCAGTTGCATACCTGATGTCATGGTCCGAGGAGCTCATGTCCTCGTACAGCCAGCTCAGCAGTGGGATCTCGCGATAGTGGGTCGAGATGATGTGACTGGTGTCGTAGACCTCCGCGAGCTGGGTCTCGCGCTCCCCCACGTATGCGTCAAGCTCACCCATGACGCGGCATTTATCAGCTTCCCACGCGTCGCGCTCCGTGATGTACTCCCGACGCATCTCCTCGTACTCGGCGACGTGCGCCTCGTGCTCCTTGGTGTACTGCGGCAAAAGCACGGCATTGTAGGTCGCGAGCTCCTGTTGAAAGGCCTCGTCCAGCTTTGCCTGCTCGGCAGCGACCTCTTGGTTGTAAGCAGCCGCGGCAGCCTGGTTCTTGGCCTCGACCTCCGCCTGTCGCGCGGCGATCATCTTAGGGCGCGCGGTGGCATAGGTAACGAAAAAGCCGATGAGCGACAGGGCCGACCCCAGCATCAGCAGCGTAGTCAAGATAGGCACGGAACCCAAGAGGCCGCTGGCGACCGAGCAGCCCAGCCAGCCCGCGAGCCAGTACCAGTTCTTGCCCGCATGCTCAAGAATGCCGTAGCCAGGCTTCCGGGGGCGCGGGGCCGGAGGCGGCTGGAGCAGGCGGCGTTGGGGCTCCGCGGGCTTAGACTCGTCAAAGACCTCGTCAAACGCAGGGAATGCCGCAAACTCCTGGGCCTTCAGCACTTCCATGTCCGCACGCTTCATGGCAAGGTCGCACTCGAGCTCTAAGGCCTTGCCAACCACGTCGACCTGCTCCTTGTGGGTCAACTCTGACATCTCCGGACTCCCTTTCGTCGCTCGTACGTTCAAGCAAACGTACTCAAACCCAAGCGACAGAAACGACGCATCGGAATGGCTAGCCAGGGAACTACCAAACACCCCAAACCCTGCGCCACAGATTGGACTTTGGGACACGAGTCACAGAGCCAGAGAGCTGATTTGGCCAATCTCGCCCTACAGCAGTGCCATGACCTCGCGCTTGCAAGCCAGAAACTCGTCTGTCAGGTCAAAGTCATGCCTGGAAGAGCGCGCGACTGGCACGTCAACCACCCCTGCGACGGTGCTGGGCCGCCCCGCGGCCGGCTCGCCCGCAAGCACGACGACGCGATCGGACAGCGCCACGGCCTCGTCGACGTCATGGGTGATGAGCACGACGGAGAGCCCCAGCTCACCCACAAGCTCGGACAGCCATGCGCGCATGTCGCGGCGCATGTAGGCGTCGAGCGCGGAGAACGGCTCGTCCAGAAGGATCGCCTGCGTGCCCATGAGGTAGGTGCGCAAGAGCGCGGCGCGTTGGCGCATGCCGCCCGAGAGCTGCGCCGGCCACGCGCGCTCGACCTCGGCCAGGCCAAAGCGATCCAGCAGACCGCGCGCTCGCTCACGCGCCTGGTCACGCCGCATGCCGCCAAGCTCCAGAGGCAGGCACACGTTGTCGATGACGGTGCGGTTGGGCAGCAGAAGATCATCCTGGAACATGTAGCCAATACGCCCCGGCCTGCCCGTGACGTCCTCCCCCGCCAGTGTGACCGTGCCAGCCGCAGGCTCGATGAGGCCCGCAAGCACATGCAGCAGCGTCGTCTTGCCGCAGCCACTCCGACCGACGACGGCCACGATCTGCCCCTTGTCAAGCTCCAAGCTCACGCCGTCCAACACCGGCGCCGCGCCGTCGGCATACGAGGCACTCACGCCCTCTGCCCGCAAGAGC
>CAJOGH010000213.1:1837-4236 GCA_905233865.1 uncultured Atopobiaceae bacterium | reverse complement strand
CCGCACCCAACACGGCAGCTGCCTCTATCCCGCGCAGGCCCCCGGAGTTGGGGACGGTCACGCTCTTGACGTTCTTTATAATGTTGCCGCTGCAGGCAACGGAGAGGGTCTCGGGGTCACATCCGAGCGCGCCGCGTGCCAGGGCCGCGGCCAACGCCACGGCGATGGGCTCGGTGCAGCCCAGGGCGCACACGAGCTCCTCCTCGAGGATGCGGATGTGGTTGGTCAGGCTCTCGGTCTCCATGCTCTTCTCCATGACTGCTCCATGCACTCACAAATTCCTTGACAATTGTACTTGCAAACGCCCACCCGCATTAGGTATTCTGTACCCCGTGTGAGTTGGACGCTTGCACAATCGTATCTGTCGGCCCCCGAGCGTGTTCTTTCCAAGTCGATGCCAGGGCAAAAAGCCCATACCATCGCAGGTCATGACCAAGCCGCGAGGGGCCCCGTTGGTGAAAGGGGTCCACCTTTGAGTGAGATTCAGAACTCGTCCATCTTCTCCCTTGACGACGTTTCTGCCGAGGAGATGAACAACCTCGTCGATGGCACGATCACCGATTTCGATGAGGGCGACCTGGTCACTGGTACCGTTGTTAAGATCGAGCGCGACGAGGTCCTGCTGGACATCGGCTTTAAGTCCGAGGGCGTCATCCCCGTCCGCGAGCTCTCCATCCGCAAGGATGCCAACCCCGCTGACATCGTCAACATGGGCGACGACATCGAGGCCCTGGTTCTCCAGAAGGAGGACAAGGACGGCCGTCTGATCCTTTCCAAGAAGCGCGCCGAGTACGAGCGTGCCTGGAACCGCATCGAGGAGAAGTTCAACGCCGGCGAGAACGTCGAGGGCGAGGTCATCGAGGTCGTCAAGGGCGGCCTGATTCTGGACATCGGCCTCCGCGGCTTCCTGCCCGCTTCCCTCGTGGACCTTCGCCGCGTCAAGGACCTCAGCACCTACATGGGCACCCGCATCGAGGCCCGCGTCATCGAGATGGACCGCAACCGCAACAACGTCGTCCTCTCCCGTCGCGTCGTGCTCGAGGAGGCCCGCAAGGCCGAGCGCTCCGAGATCCTCTCCAAGCTCAAGAGCGGCATGCGCCTCAAGGGCACCGTCAGCTCCATCGTTGACTTTGGTGCCTTCGTGGACCTGGGCGGCATCGACGGCCTGATCCACATCTCCGAGCTGTCCTGGAACCACGTCAACCACCCCTCCGAGGTCGTCAAGGTCGGCCAGGAGGTCGAGGTGGAGGTCCTGGACGTCGACCTCAACCGCGAGCGCATCTCCCTGGGTCTCAAGCAGACCACCGAGGATCCCTGGCGCACGCTCGTCAAGAAGTTCCCCGTCGGCGCCATCGTTGACGGCACCGTCACCAAGCTCGTCACCTTTGGTGCCTTTGTGGACCTGGGCGACGGCATCGAGGGCCTCGTGCACATCTCCGAGATGGCCAACAAGCACGTTGACGCCCCCGCGCAGGTCTGCGCCGTCGGCGAGGCCGTCCAGGTGAAGGTCATGGAGATCGACCTCGACCGTCGTCGCATCTCCCTGTCCATGAAGGCCGCTGCCGAGACGCTGGGCGTCGAGGTCGAGGTCAAGCCCCTCGAGGGCGAGGAGGCCGCCGAGGCCGCTCCCGCCGAGGCGCCTGAGGCTCCCGAGGCCACCGAGGCCGCTCCCGAGGCTCCCGCCGAGCCCGAGGCTGCCGCCGAGGCCACCGAGGACGCCGCCGAGTAGGCACGCGTAACAGCGATTGACGCGGGAGGTCGCATGCGGCCTCCCGCTTCTTTATGTACATGAGCATGCTCTTGTCGACAAGAGCATGGAGTTGGGCAGGCAACGGCGCGTGCCGCGGCTGCCCGGGAGGTAACACGATGTCAAAGCAGAGCTTCTCAGAGAGGGCCGTTAACTGGATTCGAGGTGGCAACGGTTCAGACCAGCTCGGCCTCACCTTCCTGTTCGTGGGCCTCATCCTCTCCTTTGTGAACATCTTCGTGCGGTCGTGGATCATCTCGGCCGTGACCCTCGTGGTCTTTGCCTACGTGGTGTTCCGCACGCTCTCGCACAACCTCGAGGCGCGCCGCCGCGAGAACGCGGCCTTCGTCAAGGCCACGCACCCGGTGTGGGACAGGGTCAACGCCGCCGCCTATCGCGGTGCCGCCCAGGCGCAGGACAGGCGCACCCACAAGTACCTCAAGTGCCCTGACTGCAAGCAGCGCATGCGCGTCCCGCGCGGCAAGGGCAAGATCCGCGTCAAGTGCCCCAAGTGCGGCAAGCGCTTTGACATCAAGAGCTAGCGTGTGGGTATGCCGTACGACGGCAGTCCTGTGTCACAATTGGAAGCGCGGAAGGGAGGCAGCGTGTTCGTGGTGTTTCTGGCCGGCGGCATTGCCAGCGGCAAGTCGAG
>CAJOGH010000213.1:0-1691 GCA_905233865.1 uncultured Atopobiaceae bacterium | reverse complement strand
TGGCGCAGCGTGCCTTTGCGACGCCCGAGGACGCCGCGCGCCTCGAGGACATCATGATTCCTGCCATCCTGGACCGCCTGGAGCAGGCGCTCACCTTTGACCCCTGCACTGGGGCAGACGACGGTGTGGTTGTCGTCGAGGTGCCGCTGCTTGACAGGATGGGGGAGCGCCGTGGCCTCGCGGACCGCGTCGTCCTTGTGGACGCCCCTGATGACGTGCGCCGCGCGCGTGCCATCGAGCGCGGCATGGACGCGGCTGACGTTGACGCACGTCTGGCCAACCAGCCCAGCCGCTCCTGGCTCCTTGAGCATGTCGACGATGTGATTGCCAACGACGGCACGCCCGAGGAACTCGAGGGTCGCGTACGCACGTGGTGGCACGAGCACGTGGGCGGAGGTGCGGCATGAGCGCCAACGACACGGCGGCGCGCGTGCGGCCCACGCCCCATCATGCCGCTGATGCCACGCCCAAGTCGGACGCACCGCGCCTGCTCATAGCCTCGCGCGTCATTCCCGTCGTCGCCATGCTCGTCCTGTTTGTGATGAGTGTGGCCATCATCGAGCTCATGCCCGCGGGCGTGCTTCGGGCCTGGCTCTGTCCCGTGCACCACCCCCAGGCCATCCAGGACGCGTGCGCGCGCCACGAGGTGGACCCGATGCTGGCCTGCGCGGTCATCAAGTGCGAGTCCAACTGGGAGGAGGACGCCGCGAGCGGTGCCGGCGCCGTGGGCCTCATGCAGCTGATGCCGTCGACGGCCGAGTACCTTGCCAACATCGAGGATGTGGATGGCGACGCCTACCCATACGACCAGCTCGCGGACCCGCGCGTGAACATCGAGTACGGCGTGGCCCTGCTGGGGCGGCTGGACCGCAGCCTCGACAGCCGCGACGCGGTGGTTGCCGCCTATAACGCGGGCCTTGGCCAGGCGAGCACCTGGGCGGCGCGCTCGGGCGAGTTCAAGGACGCCATCGACTTTCCCGAGACGGCCGCCTACCTCACGCGCGTGAACCAGTACTATGACTTCTACAAGCGTCTGTATCCCAATGGTATTGCCTAGGAAGGAGCCACTCCCATGGAACACGAGAGCGAGCGCGTGGGAGGGGAGCTCCGCCGGTTTGGCGTCGAGGGGAAGGGCCAGCCGCTCGAGGTCGTGAGCCCCTTCGAGCCCTCCGGAGACCAGCCTGCCGCCATCGCCGGCCTGGCCCAGGGCCTCGCCGACGGCCTGCGCTACCAGACGCTTCTGGGCGTGACCGGCTCGGGCAAGACCTTCACCATGGCAAAGACGATTGAGGCCGCGGGCCGCCCGGCTCTTATCATCGAGCCAAACAAGACCCTCGCGGCCCAGGTGGCCAGCGAGATGCGCGAGATGTTCCCCAACAACACGGTCGTCTACTTCGTGAGCTACTACGACTACTACCAGCCCGAGGCCTACGTCCCGCAGTCCGACACTTACATTGAGAAGGACGCCTCCATCAACGAGGAGGTCGAGAAGCTCCGCCACCAGGCCACCGCCTCGCTGCTCAGCCGTCGCGACGTCATCGTGGTCGCGTCCGTGTCGTGCATCTACGGCATCGGCAGCCCGCAGGATTACGCGGGCCTGGCGCCCAACGTGGACAAGGAGGTCCCGCTCGAGCGCGACGACTTCATTCGCAACCTCATCGACGTGCAGTACGACCGCAACGACTTTGACC
>CAJOGH010000212.1 GCA_905233865.1 uncultured Atopobiaceae bacterium | reverse complement strand
CAATAAGCCAAATATATAGCGAGGCCGTTTCCAAACGCAACGACTATCTCCAGCTGGGCACCAAAACCAAGAAAAAGGCCGTCGCAGAGCCCGTGGCCTCGAGGTCAAGGAAGATACCAGGTTGGCCGTTCGCAAGCTCGTCGGGCCAAACGGGCGCCAGATGGTTTCCGTCCACGTCGACCGAGATACCGTCGTGGGGCTTGCGATCGGCCTGGTCAGTGCCATCGATCAGGCGCAGGCTGCGCGCAGTGGCCTCGGGCTCGGCGTCAACCGCGACCTCAAGGGCCACGGCGCTGCCGCGAACGGAGAACTCCACGGTAACACCCGCGGTGGTGGTGGCCATCTGCCTACAGGTGCCGGGATGCCAGGCCATGCAGCTGGAGACGGCCGCAGCCTGGCGAGCGGTAAAGCGAGTGGGCACGACATAGCCAGCGTCGGCCTCAGCGCGCGCGACCGCGCCATGCAAGAGCGACGCCGCGCTCGTGCGACAAACCGCCTGGTCAAACAAGGTCTGTATATCAGCCACGCAACTCCCCTACCCCTGCGAGCACAAAGTTTTCCTTCTTATTCTTGCAAATTGGCGCAAACTTCGCACGCGTCGCCTGGCGGACGGGGCGCGAGCGGCAGCGAGCGTGCGACTCCCACGCACGCGCGAGGCTCTCCCGCAGGAGCAACCCTCCCGCAGGTGCGACTCCCCCGCCACCGCGAGGCTCTTGTCGCTGTGAAAATCATACACTTTGAATTCTCATGTCCGCGTTTTCCCAGTTGGCCAGAAATTATTTTAACTAACAGGCCCAAAGTGTATGATTTTGAAAACGACGAAGGGGGCAAACGTGAATCTTTGCGTCGGGGGACCAACCGCTTTGTGTGCCGTACGCCTGTGCCGGGCCCGTGGAACCATGCCCCGGGGCCGAACCGTCGTCAGGTCACCCAACCCGTCACCTTACAAGAGCTGGACAAGAGCCAGACTCATGGAAGCGCTTGCCCCATTGGAGGGACTCCCTGAGGCAATAGGAGACGCCCCCATTGACGTGTGCGTCTCGGCCAAGGACCGACGCCTCCAGGTGCGCGGCGTGACCAACAGGGTATTCGCGCCCGCCTGGTTCATGAGCCCGCTCGTCCGCGTTACCGACGAGTTCGCATTTGCCACGCCCGAGTTCCTCCTCTTCCATCTGGCGGCGAGCGATTCGCTCATCACTACCGCACTTGTTGCGTACGAGTTCTGCGGGACATATTCCTTCGACCCACTCTCGAAGTCGACGCTCTATGGTGTCGACAGCGTGTGCACGGCGGACAGCGTGCGTGCGTTCATAGCAAAGATGCCCGGGAAGATCCGCGGCAGAACCAAATTGATACAGGTCATAAGCTACGTTCGGGACAACTCGTGGTCGCCGATGGAATCCGTGCTTGCCCTTCTCCTGTGCCTTCCCACCCGCGACGGAGGCTATGGCATAGATGACATCAAGTTGAACCGGAAGTCCGGAGAAGCCGAGGGCCCGTGCGCGCGTATCCCCGATATCTTGCTGGGCAACACTCACGTTGGCATCAACTACGAGGGTGAGGGTCACTTTGGCACGCGTGACCTTGCACGAGCAGCCCATGTTGCGGCAACGGATGGTTCGTCCGAGTCGTTTGAGCTTGTAGAGAACGCAAGCAGGAACGTGCGCACGCGCATCGTCGCTGACAAGCAGCGCGACCGCGACCTCATCCTGGCTGGCTACAGGATCGTCACGGTCAGCAAGGAAGACCTACATAGCACCGCTCATCTTGACCAGCTCATCTGGCAGGTCGTCAAGTTCGCGGCAGAGGAACAAGCCCTGGCAATCCCAACCAAGGCAAGCGTGCTGGGTGATGCAGCGGCGAAGGCCAAGCGTCGCAATCTGATACGGCAGATGCTGCAGGGAGTGGGCGCGTGACAGATGCTGGGCTCTTCTCACCTGGAAATCATACACTATGAAAATTTATGCCAGCGTTTGCCCAGTTAGCCAAAAATTTATTTAACCAACTGCCTCAAAGTGTATGATTTTCGCCCCGGGTCGCCGTCGCCTTGGCAGCCTACGCCGGCCGATAAGAGCCTCAGGCCCCCAACCCCTCAGCGCTCCACCGCGTCACGCACCGGAGCATACGCTTCCACCAGCCGCTCGAACGACCAGGCGGCGTTGGCGGGGCTCGTGGACGGCAGCACCGTGACAGGGCGCCCCAGCTCGGGCTCGATCAGGCGGCGGTAGTAGCGCCCGGCTGCGGAGCCGGTAGCAAAGATCTCGCGCACGTCCGCCGCGTCCAGGATGAGACGCAGGTCATTGGGCTCAACGTCCGTGATGGACGCATCCGACGCACCACGAATGCGGCAGCGCGCGATGACATCCCACAGGGCGATGCCATGCTCCAGGCAAAAGGCC
>CAJOGH010000211.1 GCA_905233865.1 uncultured Atopobiaceae bacterium | reverse complement strand
AAGGCGTCCTCGCAGTCGTGCGAGGGAAGCGTCACGCGCACGATCTCACAGCCGGCGTCAACGAAGAAGCCGATCTGCGCGAGGGTGGCGTCAACGTCGCTCGTCTTCGTGTTGCACATGGACTGCACGCTCACGGGCGCGCCGCCGCCAATGGTCACGTCGCCCACGCGGACGGGACGCGTGAGGTCACGCGGAAGCTTTGCTCTTGTCACCAAAACCACCTACCCAAGGATGAAGCGCATGACGTCCAGGCGGACGACGTAGATGAAGACGAACAGGAAGAACGCCAGGCCAGCGTAGGAGATGTAGTTCTGTGCGCGGATGCTCAGGGGCTTGCGTCGCACGAGCTGGATGATCTCGATGAGGATCTTGCCACCGTCAAGCGGCGGGATGGGAAGCAGGTTCATGACGCCCAGCGACATGGAGATCATGGCGCAGAAGTTGAGCAGGACGCCCACGCCCTCTTGCGCGGCCTTGGACGCCATGACCGATATGCCCACGACCGACGAGGAGCTGTCCAGCACCTGCATGGTCTGGGTGGGCACGATGAGGCGCGCGGCAAAGCTGACGACCGTTCCGATGTAGCCAAATGCCGTGGTCACCGCCTCTCCGACACTCAGGTGCACGTGCGTGCTGGAGGGGCTCACGCCCAGCTTGTCGTGTGGCTGCCCGCCCTGCCGTATGTCGACAAGAGCCTGCTGCCCGTCAGGCTTCGTGACGTCGAGGGTAAAGTCCTCGCCCGAGGCAAGGAGGCCGGATAGAGCATGGGAAACGTCGGTGAAGGAGCCCATCTGCTGACCGTTGATCGCGTTGATGGTGCTGCCGCTCTCCAGGCCGCACTCCTGCGCAAGGGAGCTCTCCGCCACCTGGACCGTGTTGGTGTCGGAGATGACGTCGACGCCGGCAATGCACAGCACGCCGATGAGGATGGCCACCGATACGATGATGTTGACGGCGGGGCCAGCAAGGAGCATGGCCACACGGCCAAAAAAGCCTCGGCCCAGGTAGGTGTGACTGCGCTCGGCGGCCAGCTGCTCGTCCGCGTCCAGGCCGGTCGCGTGAGGCTGACCCGCCTCCGTGGATCCCTCGAGCGCAAAGTCATGTCCACGGTCAAAGCGCGTGAGGTGGTTGGCGTCGCGCTGGCTGGTCTGGAAGCACACCGGCCAGTCACGCTGGAAGGGGTGCTCGCCCAGCTCGGGGTCGTAGTAGGGCTCGATGGCAGCCCAGTCGGAGAGCGTGCCCAGAAGCGCGTAGGCGCGCTCGGGCTCACAGTCCAGCTCTGAGGCGACGGCCTCGCCGCTCACGCGACCCTCGCGCATGACAATGTCGAGCGCGGGCGCCAACAGCTCGTCGGCCTCGCCCTCCATGCCACAGATGCGCGTGTAGCCGCCAAGGAGCAGAGGCGTCACACCATAGGTGGTGCCCGTGCGCTTGGAGGTCCATGCGAGGCGGAAGCGACAGGGCATGCCCAGGAAAAACTCGGTCACGCGCACACCCTGCAGGCGCGCGAGGAGATAGTGGCCTCCCTCGTGGACGAACACCAGTAACGAGAGGATGAGCACGCCCCAGAAGACGGCTGATGCTGCCTGAGCGACGCCCTCCATTAGCGCACCTCCGCGAGAAGCCTGCGCGCGGCCTCGCGGCTGCGCGCGTCAACATCCTCTAGCTGCTCGAGGCTCGTGGCCGGCTGGTTGTCGTGAGCATCCATGACGCCCTGGACAACGGCCTCGATATCGAGGAAGCTGCACGCACCACGGCGGAACGCCTCGTTGGCTACCTCGTTAGCGGCATTCATGGCGCACGGCAGGGTGCCCCCGGCCTCCCCCGCCTCCATGGCCAGACGCAGGCAGCCAAAGGCCTCGAGGTCGGGACGGTCAAAGGTGAGCGGCGGCTCGTCGAGGAAGTTGACGGGCTCGGCGGGGCTGTCCCAGCGCTCGGGATAGCTGAGCGCGTACTGGATGGGGATGCGCATGTCCGAGGGGCCCATCTGGGCGATCACGGAGCCGTCGGCGAACTCGCACATGGAGTGGATACGGCTTGAGCGATGCACGAGCACCTGGATGTCGGCCACGTCGACGTCAAAGAGGTGGTGCGCCTCGATGACCTCGAGGCCCTTGTTCATGAGGGTCGCGGAGTCCACGGTGATCTTGGGCCCCATGGTCCAGCTGGGGTGCGCGAGCGCCTGCTCGCAGGTCACATGAGCAAGCTCTTCTCTGCCAAGGCCAAAGAAGGGACCGCCCGAGCAGGTGAGCCAGATGCGGCGAAGGGCGCTCGTGTGGCTGCCGTCAAGGCACTGGAAGATGGCCGAGTGCTCCGAGTCGACGGGGAGCAGGCGGCCGGGGCGCGCGAGCGGCATGAGGATGTCGCCGCCCAGCACGAGCGGCTCCTTGTTCGCGCAT
>CAJOGH010000210.1 GCA_905233865.1 uncultured Atopobiaceae bacterium | reverse complement strand
AGTATGGTTAGAAGCGACTTGCTCGATGCTATAGATAATCATGACTACAATAAACCACTGCTGTGTGAAACCACGGGCATGATAATGTGTGGAACACATCCATACGAAATTGATACCCACAAAGAAGAGCATGCAGCAATAGCGAATAATCCAACGCACGTCAATATTGTCCAAGCGGGAGAAGTTATTCTCACACCATTTGACATAAGCGCGCATGTGAGTAAAAAGGAATGCCAGCAGGACATATGGATAGAGCGAGATGACGGGCCAGAGGTTAATGGGCAAGAGATAGTCGAGTGCGACCAATCCCACCAGCGGGAGGAGTTGCCTCACAGGGCCCCAGCACCAATGTGACCTGAGCACCAGCGTCAAGGACGGCCCGAGCCAGCGCCATGCCCATCTTCCCTGACGATGCGTTTCCAAGAAAGCGCACGGGGTCAATGTACTCACGGGTGGGGCCTGCGGTTATCACCACGCGACGGCCGACAAGAGCCTGCTTGTGCCCGTCCTCGACGACGCGCGCGACGGCGTCCACAATGACATCCACGCCCGCCAGCTTACCGGCGCCGGTATCGCCGCAGGCAAGAAGCCCCTCGGCGGGCTCGATGACTCTCACGCCACGGGCTCGAAGCGTGAAAAGGTTCTCCTGGGTAGCAGCGTTGTTCCACATGTGCGTGTTCATGGCAGGCGCCACAAGCACGGGAGACTGCGCCGCAAGGAGCGTCGAGGTCAGCGCGTCGTCGGCAATGCCTGCGGCCATCTTGGCCAGCACGTTGGCAGTGGCAGGAACAACGACAATGACGTCGGCCCATGAGGCGAGGTCTATGTGCGCGATGGGCGAGGCGTCGGCAAACAGGTCGCTCGTCACGTCGTGGCCCGTGAGCGCACGGAAGGTGATCTCGCCAACGAACTCGAGGGCGTTGGCCGTGGCGACGACGCGGACGTCATGGCCACGCCTCATCAGACCACGAACGACCTCGCAGGCCTTGTAGGCGGCAATCCCGCCCGTGACGCCGACGACGACGTTGCGCGCACGCGCGGAGTCGGTCACGTTAGACCTCCCTCACCACGAGGATGCGCCTGCAGTAGGGACACTCCGTGACGTCCCCACCGCGCTGGATGTCAGCAAATGAGCTTGGCTGCAGTGCCACGCGGCACGCGCTGGGCTTGTTGCCCTCTAGTCGCTCGACAGCCAGGCCATGAAAGCGCTTGGCGGCAGCGTCGTAGCGGGCCAAGGTCGAGGCGTCCAGCTGCGAGGTGATGGTCTCGCGCTCGCCGGAGAGCTTCTGGACGCGCTCGCGCACACTACCCAGATCATCCTTGAGCTCAGCCGCTATGCTGCGCTTCTCAGCCTCGATCTTGGCGGATAGGTCGCGCGCGTTCTTCTCGGCCACCATGGCGCGCTCCAGCTTCTCGTCCAACCCACGACGCTGGAACTCGAGCTTCTCGAGCTGCTTGGCAAGGGCGCCCAGCTGCTGCTCGAGGGCTTTGATTGCCTTAAAGTCCAGACCTTCTTCGACGGACTTCTCCTGGCACTCCCCCACCAGAGCCTCCATCTTGTGGCGACTCGCGGTGTTGTCATCAATCTCAATCTCGACGTCCTTGCGCGCACCCACGATCTTGGAGAGTTGCGAAGCCACCTTCTTTTGCGCGGCCTCCGCACTGGCAAGGCGCTTGCGCGCGGGATGAGACTCGACTGTCTTGCGCAGCCTGATGAGCTCGAGGTCTATCTCCTGGAGCCGCAAGAGCGACTGTGCCTCCGTCATAGCATCTCCTTAGGGCGTCTTCGATTGTCTGCACAACTATAGGTCAAATGGGAACCAGCTAGGCGCACGCATCCACGAGCGTGAGCAGCGCGTCACAAAAGCCCACAAGGTCTTCGCGGCTCACACGCTCGTCAAACGAGATGCGCAGGGACCCGGCCGCCTCCTTGCGCGGGATGCCCATAGCAACAAGGACGTGACTGGGCTCGGCGGCGCCGGAGCTGCAAGCGGATCCTGCGCTGACCTCGTAGCCAGCCTCGTCGAGCTTGAGCACGAGGGTCTGCGAGTCCACGCCACAAACCAGCACGCTCACCAGGCCCGGAAGCCTGTCATCGCCCACCTGCGCCGTCGTCGTGGGAACGATGCCGGTGCCGGGCGCACAAAGACGGTCGTAGACCAGCTGCGCGCGCGAGGCCACCTCCCGGCGAGTCGCATCCATCTCGTCGCAGACGGCACGCGCGGCCGCAGCGAGGCACACAGCGCCACAGACGTCCTGGGTCCCCGCCCGGCGACCGCCCTCCTGGCCCACTCGGAGTTGTAATCCCCGTTGTTGGCCTTCTCGATCTCCTTGACCTTTCCCCAGTACGCCAGATGGGTGTCCTTGACCCTCTCCCATTCCTCCTCGTCCATGACGGCG
>CAJOGH010000209.1 GCA_905233865.1 uncultured Atopobiaceae bacterium | reverse complement strand
CGGTAGACGGGCTTGGTCGCGATGCCCTGCGTGGGCACGGGCGCGGTCCAGCCTATGCCCTCGTAGATCCAGCCTGCCGCCACGGCAGCGTCGCGCTCGTTCTCGGCCGCGGTGTAGAAGTGCTCGCCCGAGTTGGGATTGTACAGACGGTGCATCTCGTGGCCCTGGAATGTGGGCGCAGGGGCAGGTGCGCCTCCCAGCACGGTAAGCGTACCAAAGCTTGTCGTGATGCTGTAGTTGGAAGGCTTGGTGTTGGCGTTGAGTTGGTAGGTAAAGTAGTTCGGACTCGAGCCCTGGGATGTCTGGGAGCCGGTGAAGGTGTAGGTCGCTCCCTCGCCGGCAGCCCACCCGTCGCCTCCGACACTCACGTCATGCGCTGTCAGAGGGCGTCCGTCGTTGTCCTTGGTCGCGCTTGCGCTCGTGAGGGCGATGTCTCGTGGGTCGATGGTCACGGTAGCCGTGCCTGTGGTGGCTACGTCTCCTATGGTCAGCTGGTAGTAGAAGGTGTGCTCGCCCGCATCGGTCACGGGGGTCGGCTCCTCGGCGTCGTAGGTCTCTCCCTCGTCGTTGGAGAACAGCAGTGTTGCTCCGGACTCAGCGAGGGTGACCGTAGGTACGTGCCCGGCGCCGTCGTACTTCGCCGTGACGGACTCGACGGCCGACGTTATCTCAAACGGAACAATCACCGTGCCAACATACGACCCAGTGCCCTTGACGACGGCGGTGGCCGTGCCCAATCCCGTGTTGTTCTCGTACTCCACGGTGTAGTCGACACCCTCCTGGAGGGCCTCGCCGGTAGGAGTGGTTATCTCAAGCTTGGGCTCGGCTGGCGCCCCAAGGTTAGCCTGGTCAGGAACATCGGCTATGGTCATGTTGCTCATGATGTGGCTGACCGCCTCATACGCGTTGACCTCGCCGTGGCCATATCTGCTCGTCCATCCCTCAAGCGATCCCCACACGCTTTGCCCGGACTGGACGGGATAGGGCGTCGGGAGATTCCTGGTCGTTGCCGTTGTCTGCAGGAGGTTCTGTACATCGTCGGGCGAAAGGCTGGGGTCTTCAGCAAAGCACATGGCGGCCACTCCCGCAACCGCGCCCGTGGCAACGCTGACACCGTCCCTCTGGCTTGCGACGACCTCGCGCTGTGTAGAGATGATATAGGGAACCGCAAAATAGCGGCAGGTGGTCCAACTGTATCTGCCCGGCGCCACCAAGTCCTTGGTCTGGTTCACCGAGCTCTCTGTCACTCCGTCCTGGTTGTAGTTCGCGTTGACGTAGCCTTCCAACATGAGATCACTGTTGGTGTATTGCTGTGCTTCCCACACGGACATGACCGACAGGCAGTCATCGTAGTCTGAGGGATATGCTGCGTACGGGTCGGCGTTGTCCGCGCGATAGCCAGCGGGTGCCACCACGAGCACACCCGCATCGCGAAGGGCGCTTATCTTGTTGCAGACGGGGTCAGCTGACCAGTCGAACTCTGCATCTTCCAGCTTGCTTGAGTTGCCAATTACGGCAACGCGGATGTTCTTGGTCTCGCGGTTCTCCAACACATAGTCCAAGGCCCGTAGCATCGAGTCCTGAGTGGCGTAGGCGTTTGACTCGTCGTGGCTGTAGATGTTGATGGGAATGATCTTCGCGTTGTACGAGTAGCCTGCCGTTCCCATTCCGTTGCCTACCTTTGCGGACACGGCCCCCGCAACCTTTGTTCCGTTTCCCATGAGGTCGAGCGTTGTGTTGACGTCACCCTCGCCCGTGACCGCCGCGAAGGCGTCGTACTCGCACAGCACGTTGTCGATAAGATCCTCGTGGATGCCATACTTGTCGTCGAGATGATAGATGCCGCTGTCTATGACGGCAACGCTCACGTTTGTGTCCTTGACACTCACGCCATCGCTGCCGTCGCATCGCGTGAGGTCCCAGGCCTTGAGCTCCGTGCGGCTGGTGTCGTAGTACTTGAAGTTGAGGTTTTGCTTGAGTCCGACCTTGAGGAGCTCGGTTTGCGAGCCTTCCTTGTCGGGATTGAGGTCAATGTCCGCCTGCGGATAGAGGGCGGCGTGTAGCGAACTCTCTGGTGCGACGGAGCCCATCTGCGACGAGAGCATGAGGAGGGGAGGCTCGTCCGCCAGGGCCGCCTGTCCGCCGATGCCAATCGCGCACGCCACGGCCAGTCCTGCCGCTACCAGCGAAGTGAAACGCCTGCCCATGAGAACCCCCTCAGACCAGTTGCTTTCAGCAACTTTTATGATATCACAAAGGGCTGATGCACCCATAGACAGGGCTTGCATCATAAGACTTTTAAGAGACAACTGGACAGAGTACTTGTCTCTTAAGAAGTTGATGCGATGGTGGCCTACAGGCCGTACCAGGCGACGCCCTCGTCCTTCCAGCCCAGGGCCACGAGGGCGAAGCGCTCCTCGGAGGAGGGCGTGTAG
>CAJOGH010000208.1 GCA_905233865.1 uncultured Atopobiaceae bacterium | reverse complement strand
CGCACGCACCCCGGGTAGTCCGCCATGGGCTCGTCCACACGGCCCAGCGTCACGCTCGCGCGCACGCCCACGTCTCGCGCGGTGCCGTCCAAAAGCCGCACGCGCAGCTCGCCATCTGGCACGTCACAGGACAGGTCGGCGTACTCCGCGCACGCCACGAGGCGCGCTCCCTCGCCCGCGCAGGGCATGACCTCCCACCATGCCACGCGCACGTGCCCCACGCGGTCCCACCTGTCGCAGCCACGCACGGCCGCACTCAGGTCGCGCCGCAGAGCCGAGCCCATGCGCGAGCGGTACTTGGCCACGCGCGGGCCCACGTCAAAGCGGACGTGGTCCACCGCGTCGCCATGCTCTTCTCGGCCGTAGACGGAGACGCTCGCGGCAACAGAAAGCAGCGGCATGACAACAACGGGAGCGCCACCCGGGCCCTCCACCACGCGGACAGGGACAGCCGCCCCCTCCGCCGTGACGGCCGTGACGTCCAGCGCGCAGCCGGCGGGCACGTCACCCAAGAGGGCCAGCACCTTGCCGGCTCCCCTGGTCATGAACTCAAGGTGCATGGGAACCCTCCCCCTTAGGGCGCGAAGGTCCAGGCGCAGGGCCAGACCTCGTTGCCGTTCCAGTCAAGGGCAAAGTACAGGCTGCCCCACTTGAAGTTGGGGCTGTGCCACGGGTCGCCGCACGCCAGGTAGTCGCCCCAGCGCGAGGCGTACCTGCCAAGGTTACTCGCAAACCGCGCGCGCTTAGCAGCCGTCGTGCGACCGCCGCGGGTCACGCTCTCGTAGTGCGTCAGGCACACCTCGGGGCTCACCACCACGGCAAGGCCCAGCTTGCACACGCGCATGCAAAAGTCCACGTCGTTGTAGTCAACAGCCAGGACCTCGTCCATGCCGCCCAC
The DNA here is from genome assembly GCA_905233865.1 of uncultured Atopobiaceae bacterium. Lineage (GTDB taxonomy): Bacteria > Actinomycetota > Coriobacteriia > Coriobacteriales > Atopobiaceae > CAJOGH01. The sequence goes on along the minus strand of CAJOGH010000208.1, from coordinate 1,540 downwards.
AGCCTGGAACACGGAGCGCTTGGTCATGAGGCAGGCGCCCGTGGTGGCAAGCAGGCGGTGCGGCGCCTCGTTGAACTCGTTGCAGCCCGGGTCGTTGGGCAAGAAGACGTTGAAGTGCGCGGGTGAGTAGATGCGCCCGGCGTCCACGCCAATGTGCTGGATGCAGCCGTTGGTGTACAGCAGGCGCGCGCCCACCACGCCCACGTCCGGGCGCTGGCACATGCCCACCATCTTGTGCAGCCAGTCGCCGGTGAGCAGCTCCATGTCGTTGTTGAGCATGAGCAGGTACTCGCCCTGCGCGGCCTCAAAGCCCACGTTGATGGTGCGGCTGAAGTTAAAGCTGCCGTCGGTCTCCTGCTGCACCACGCGCACGCGGTCGTCAGTCTTTTGCAGATGCCTATACAGCGCGAAGGTCTCGGGCTCCTCCGAGTTGTTCTCCACGATGACGATCTCGTAGTTGGTCCAGGTCGTCTTTTGGAAGATGGATTCCACCAGCGCGCGCAGCATGTCAGAGCCGTCCTTGTTGGGGATGACGATGCTCACGAGCGGCTCGGGGTCAAACGCAAAGTCGATGTCGCAGCGCCACGGCATGCGCTTGCCAATGGTGCACGTGCCGGCGATGCCCGTGCGCTCCAGGTGGTTGGCAATGGCCAGGCGCTCGGCCTCCAGCGTGCCCTCCTTTTGCTCGGCGCCGCCCTGGGCCGTGGAGCCCTCGTGCTTGCGCCAGTGGTACAGCACGCGCGGGACGTGGCTCACGTGACGGGCACGCTCGCCGACGAGCAGCGTGAGGTTGTGGTCCTGCGCGCCGTCAAACTCGGGGCCGGGCAGCTCGCCCAGGTCGTCCAGGACGCTCGCGCGCACGCACAGCATGTGGCACACGTAGTTCTCGTAGCACAGGCGGTCCAGGTCCCAGTCGGGCTTGAAGAACGGCATCTCATAGCGGTCGCCCGTCAGGTGGTCCTCGTCGCAGTAGAGCATGTCGGTCTGCGGCTCGTCGCCAATGGCTGCCGCGTAGCAGTACAGCGCGTCGGGCTCCAGCGTGTCGTCATGGTCAAGGAAGGCCACGAAGTCTCCGCGTGCCGCGCGGATGCCGGCGTTGGTGTTCAGCGTGATGCCGTGGTTGTCGTCCAGCTCTATCAGGCGGATGCGACTGTCGCGCTCGCAGACGTCGTCCACAACCGCGCGCAGCCTCTCGTCGTCCGCGCTGGCGTTGACCAGCACGAGCTCCCAGCGGTCGTAAGTCTGCGCGATAACGGAGTCCACCATGTCGCGCAGGAAGTTCTCCGGCGTGTGGAACAGCGGTACCACTATCGAGAAGAGCGGATACTCCGGAAGGCTCTGGGCGCATGCGCGCTGCAGCTCCAGCGTGCGCGGGCTGGCGCGATGCACGCGACGGAACCACCAGTCGTAGGCGGGGTCGGTGTCGGCGCGCGTGGCCAGGTCCGCAAAGAAGCGGCGGTCAGCGTCAAGCAGGTGTGGCTCGCGTACGTGGATGCCGTCGGGTGCGGTGGGCGTGTCGCGATAGCACGCAACCACGAAC
>CAJOGH010000207.1:1980-4421 GCA_905233865.1 uncultured Atopobiaceae bacterium | reverse complement strand
GGTCTCCAGCTCCACGCGAATCTCCTGCTCCGTCATGCCGGCCTTGATGAAGCCGCAAATGTGGGTGAAGGCCTCGTCGGTAACGCGCTGGGCGGCACGGAGTTCGACGAGCTCCTCGGCATCCTTGACGGCGCGCATGTCCACCAGCTCGCCGTGCAGGCGGGGAAGCAGCGCGGCGAGGCCCGCGGCCTTGAGCTCCACGAGCGTCTGGTCATAGGTGCCCAGGTCCATCGTGGACTCGACGGCCACGACGCGCGCGCGGCTCTCGCCTACCCTGGCGGCGATCCACGCCGGGGCGTCGATGACGTCCTGGTCCATCTTCCAGCCGAGCTCGGGCACGCCACGCTCGACGAAGGTGTTGTAGTAGCGCGAGTCGGTGTGCAGCCACAGGCCCTCGGCGGTCACGAACGCAGTGTGGGCGACCTCGTCGTCAAAGGCACGAGTGGCGCCCGTGAGCCAACGCAGGTCGGGGTTGTTGCGCAGGACGACCGCGTCATAGCCGCGCTCGGCCATAAGCTCGCGCAGGCGCGCGACGCGGCTCTGGATGATGTCGACAGATGCCATGTGATGCTCCTTAGTCTGCGTGGCGGCCCGCAGGATGGTGTGAGGAATAGCGACGGGCACCGCCGTCCCGCCGCAGGTGTTAGCTAGTGGCGCTTGCGCGCGGCGCACCAGGCGGCCAGGTGCTCGCGCAGGACGTCGTCGGACACGGCCGTCAGGCGGACGCGTCCGATGGCCTGCGGCAGGGCGAGCATGAAGCGCAGCGAGTAGCGGAACCGCTCGGCACGCATGGCCTCGACGAAGGCGTCGGCATCCAGGTCGCAGGCGACCTCGGGTATGTCCAGGCGCGCCAGGAGCCCGTCCTGCTCGAACACAAAGTCGATGTCGCCGTCGCCCAGCGCCACCGCCATGCGGGCGGCAAAGCGCATGCCCTCCCCCAGCGCCTGGGCATACGAGGTGCCCGGCACGAGGCTCATGAGCGTGCGCGCAAAGGTCGTCCCATAGGAGAGACCCTGGCGCACGGCCGGCGAGCTGGTGCTCAGGATGCGACCGCGCGCGCATGAGGTGTCCATCGCCTGCTCCACGATCGCGCTCGCGTCTCCCTGCGCGATGGCGACGGCGCGCTCGGCCAGGCGGACGAACCCGTTCTGGTTGTCGGCCACGGCCGTCTGCACAAAGAGGGCGCGGGCGTCCGCGGCCTGGCTGCCGCCCGCCACGTCCATCCAGTCCACGTCGCAGATGCCGATGCGCGCATGTCCGCTCGTCTGGACGGCGCGCGGCAGGTCGCCAACGTCAAGCGGGAGGGCACGCACGAGCGCCTCGGTCATGCAAAGCACGTCGGTGGGAATGACCGCCAGCGGCATACCGCCGCACCAACCGGCCGTGGCATGGATGGCCAGGCTCGCCGCGCGCATGTCGCCCGCCACGATGGCCAGGTCGTCAGCCATGACACCTGCGCGTGCGAGCTCCAGGCGCACGGCGCTCACCTCGTCCATCTCTAGGCGCACCTCGGACGGGAGCTCGAGCTCGCGGACGGCAAAGCCCTCGGTGGTCAGCTGGCGGCGGATGACCGTCAGCAGGCTCTTATCGACAGAAGGCTGGGCCATGAGGATGGCAGCATGGGGCTTGCCCATGAGCTGGTGAAACTCGGAGCCCGCGCGCTCGACCGCACCGGGGCCCACGCGAAGGATGCAGGCACCTCCCGGCAGCGAAATGGACTGGCGCACGATGGCATCGGCGTCACTCACAGCAGACCCTCCTCCCACAGGAGGCGTACGGCCTCGTCGGCGACCTCCCCAAACGACTTTCCCCCAACATGGACCACAAGGTCGGCAGCGCTGGCGTAGAGCGGCTCACGGCGCGCGAAGACCTCCTGGACCGACTCCGCGCCCTTGAGCTCGGGGCGGCGTTCGTAGCTGTGTATCTGGGAGAGCGCGTAGTCGAGCTCCCCCTTGAGGTAGACGACCGTGCCCATGGAGTGCATGATCTCCAGGTTCTCGGGGCGCTCCACCACGCCGCCGCCGCAGGCGACGAGCAACGACTTGCGACTGGCAAGCCCACGCAGCGCGCGGGTCTCGGCCTCGCGGAAGCACTCCTCGCCCTGCGTCTCAAAGACGCGCGCGACGGAGTCGTGGCAGACGCGCTCGGCCAGGCGGTCGGTGTCCACCCAGGAGCGGCCAAAGAGGGTGCCAATATTGCGCGCGACCGTCGTCTTGCCTATGCCATTGAAGCCCACGAAGAAGATGTGATCACATTCCTCGTGGACGACGTAGCCATCCATATGTATCCGTGCCTCTCAGTAGTTTTACGCGCCCATCATAGCAGCTACTCCTGCGCATGACGCGCACGCGGCGGCACGGAGCCAAGTCTTAACACAATGAAGGATAAACATTTTAAGAGACAAGTACTCTGTCCAGCTGTCTCTTAAAAGTTTTATGAGC
>CAJOGH010000207.1:671-1865 GCA_905233865.1 uncultured Atopobiaceae bacterium | reverse complement strand
GTTGCCTGCAGCCACGTCGGTAAAGAGTTGGTCGCCCACGAGGCAGGCCTGCTCGCGCGGGACGCCCAGGCGAGCGAGGGCGCGCCACACCGCAAAGGGCAGCGGCTTGAACGAGGCGGCAACGTAGTCGCAGCCAAGCTCGGCCGCGGAGCGCTCCACGTGGCTCACGTGCGTGTTGTTGGACACCAGGCAGGTGGCAATCCCGTGCGCGCGCACGTCGTCCAGCCACGCCGCCACCGATGCCGGCGCCTCATAGGCGTCGCGGGGCACGCACGTGTTGTCGCGGTCCAAAAGCAGCGCACGAATCCCGTCCGCCGCCAGGCGCTCCGGGTCAATGAGCTCCACGCGCTCGACGTAGTCGGTTGCCCTCAGCAGTCCCACTACCCGCTCACCGCCGCGTCGTAGGTGCTCTGGTGCTCCTCGTAGGTGGTCGAGAACTTCTCGGCCGAGTTGGTGATCCAGAAGTAGAGATAGTCAGTGGACGCTGGCGCCAGCACGGCCTTGATGGACTCCGCGCTGGGCGAGCACACCGGCGTGGGCGGCAGGCCCGCGTTCATGTAGGAGTTGTACGGACTCTCCACGTTGCGGTCGGCCCGCGCGTCGGTTCCGCCGGTCACGTACGCGATGGTCGCGTCGCTCTCCAGCTTCATCCCCGCCTTGAGGCGGTTGAGGAAGACGCTGGCGACCTTGGGCCGTTGCTCGTCCGTGAGCGCCTCGCGCTCCACCACGGAGGCCAGCTTGACGACATCGTAGTTGGACAGGTTGAGCCCGTAGGAAGCGTTGATGGCGGCGCGCCCGGCCTCAAAGTCGATGCCGGCTGTCTCGCTCTCAAACTGGTCAAGCATGGCGCGGATGACGGCGTCGGTCGTGGCCTCGGTCGTCCTGAAGTCGTAGGTCTTGGGGAACAGGTATCCCTCCAGCGTCCCGTCGCCCACGTCAGCCAGGAAGGGATGGATGCCCACGTAGTTCTTGGCCTTGGCCGCGCCCTCAAAGGTGGAGGCGGGAATCCCCAGCTGGTCCTCGACGCTCTTGGCGGTCTCGGCCAGGGTGAGGCCCTCGGCCACGGTGAGCATGCCCTCAGTGGCATTGGGGCCGGCAACTAGCAGGTCAATGACGGTGTCCATGTCCGAGCCGCCCGTGAACTCGTACTTGCCGGGCTTGAGGCTCGCCGACACGTCGCGCTCCTCAACGCGG
>CAJOGH010000207.1:0-635 GCA_905233865.1 uncultured Atopobiaceae bacterium | reverse complement strand
CAATGGTCACGGTGGGCGAGCCCTCGTCTATGGTCACCTTGACGATCGTGCCGCTTGCCGCGGTCGGTGCCTGCGAGCAGCGGCTCACGCCAAACGCGATGCCTCCTCCCGCGACGACCACCAGGGCGATAAGAGCCACGATGAGCCAGGTCTTGGGCTTGCGCGTAGGCTCGACGCTCACGGCAGCGTGCGCACCGGTCTTGCCCGCGGCGTGTGCCCCGGCAGCGTGAGCGCCAGCGCCGGGAGCAGCGTGGCTCGCCGGTGACTCGTCCTCGATTGCCTCGTCCGCGCGCGCATGGGCGCCGACGACAAGCTCGTCCGTGTCCTCGTCAGTGCGGGCATGGGCGCCCGAGAAGTGCGATCCGGATCCGTTGGTGGGCGTGGGTTCCATGGGTCTCCAAACAACGTGGGGGGTCGCAGTCATTGTACGCGAGACCGCAACCCCCTACCAGAGCCTATACAGTACGTGCGTCAAGCCAAGCCTGCAGGAAGAGCGAGGCGGCGACCATGTCGACCTTGCCGCGCATCTGCCGCTCGTTGAGTCCCTGCTCGCGCAGGATGCGCTTGGCCTGCGCGCTGGAGAGCCGCTCGTCCACGAGCTCGAGCGGCAGGTCGCATGCGGCAGCGATCTGCCT
>CAJOGH010000206.1 GCA_905233865.1 uncultured Atopobiaceae bacterium | reverse complement strand
GACGCTTCTGGGCTTTGACGGTGACCTCTATGGCCAGCCGCTCACCATCGTCTTCCTGCGGCACCTGCGCCCGCCGCAAACCTTTGCCAGCATCGACGCGTTAAAAGCCGCCGTGCTGGGTAACATAGACGACGTCAGGCGCGAGTTGGTGGAGGGCAAGGTGAGCTTCCGTTGATAACAGACGAGGACAAGGAGCGCGTGCGCCAGGCCACCGACCCCATCGCGCTTGTTTCCGAGACCGTACAGCTCAAGCCCCGTGGCAACGACTACTGGGGCTGCTGCCCGTTCCACCACGAGAAGTCGCCCTCCTTCCATGTGAACGCGAGCACGGGCCTGTGGCACTGCTTTGGCTGCTCCGAGGGTGGCGACGTCTTTGCCTACGTCATGCGCCGCGAGGGCTTGGACTTCCCCGACGCCATCCGCTACCTGGCCGACCGCGCCAACATCGAGCTCTCCGAGGAGGCCGGGCGCGCGCAGCGCGGCTCCAAGCGGGCGCGTCTGCTGGAGGCTCTGTCCGAGGCCGAGGCCTTCTATACAAATATGCTCCTGCGCTCCACCGAGGACGGCCCCGCCGCGGGTCGCGCCTACTTTGGCGGCCGCGGCTTTGGCTCGGCGCTCTGCCGCCGCTGGTCGCTGGGGTATGCGCCCGGCCATCAGGCCCTGGTAAACCACCTTGTGGCCAAGGGCTTCACCCGCAAGGAGATCATCGACGCCGACCTGGCCGTGGACCGCAACGGCTATGCGCGCGACCGCTTCTATGACCGTGTGATGTTCCCCATTCATGACGAGCGCGGTCGTTGCATCGGTTTTGGCGGGCGTGTGCTCACCGACGCCAAGCCCAAGTACCTCAACACGCGCGAGACGACCGTGTTCCACAAGTCCAAGCACCTCTTTGCCTTCGACCGCGCCAAGGAGGGCATCGTCGCCCAGGACTGCGCCATCGTCGTCGAGGGCTACACCGACGTCATCGCCATGCACGAGGCGGGCTTCACCAACGTCGTGGCCACGCTGGGCACCGCGCTCAGCCACGATCACATCAAGCTCCTGAGCCGCTTTGCCAAGACCATCATCTGCATGTTCGACGGCGACGCGGCGGGCCAGCGCGCTGCCGAGGCCGCCATCCAGTACCTGCCCGTGACCCAGTCTGACCTGCGCTGCGTGGTCCTGCCCGAGAACAAGGACCCCATGGAGTTCATCAGCGCCTACGGTGCCGATGCCATGCGCCCTCACCTGGAGGCCTCCCGCCCCCTTATCGACTTCGTGTTCGATAAGAGACTCGAGGGCTACGACCTTCGCATTCCCGGCGTGCGCGTGGCGGCGATGGGGGAGATGGCGCAGCTGCTCGCGCCCCTGGGCAACACCGTGCTGGTGGATGACTACGCCATGCGCCTGGCTGATGCCATTGGCACCACGCCCGAGGAGGCCAAGCGCGCCATCCGCTCCGCGCGCCCCGCCATGCCCGCGGACGTGCCCACGCCAAGCGCCGGCCCTGTCGACGAGCCGCCCTACGATGACTACGTGCCCGACGACTATGTACCCGATGACGGCGCGGCGGCTCCCGCCGCAGATCCCGCGCCTTATGCACTGTCGGCCGACGAGCGCCGCCAGCTGGATGCCGAGCGCGAGCTTCTGTCACTCATGGCGTCAAACCCTCAGAGCTTCCGCGAGCACGCCATGCGCATTGGCTCGTTTACCTGGGACGACCCGCGCCATGAGGCGATCGCCTGGGCCATCCTTGCCACGCCCGAGGACTCCTCTGCCGCCGACGTCGTCGCCGCGGCCACAGCCGCCGAGCCCACAGCCGCGCAGATCCTCTCGGGCGGGCACCTCGCCTACACCTCGAGCCTACAGGTGAGCGACACGGTCTCCTTCTTGCTCGCAACCGTTGAGCTCTTCTCGCTCAAGAGGTCAATACGGCAGATACGTGCGGCCTTGCAGGGGTCCGAGTCGGCCGACAACTCCCTCGAGCTTTTGGGCAAGGCGTCGGAGATGCAAAAGCGCGTGAACAAATTGAGTGAATACCTCAAGGGTATGACTAACGCCTCGAATCTTGGGTAATATTAATAGGTTCGCTACTCGAAAGGAGTCACGTGGCTACCAAGAAGACTGCTGACACTGAGGACAAGAAGACGACCAAGAAGGCCGCCGCCAAGAAGTCGACGACGAAGAAGGCGTCCGCCAAGAAGACGACCAGCACCAAGTCGACGACGAAGAAGGCGTCCGCCAAGAAGTCGACCTCGTCCAAGTCGACGTCCAAGTCCACGAGCTCCAAGGCTGCACCTAAGAAGACGGCGGCCAAGTCCACGACCAAGAAGGCCGCCGCTAAGAAGTCGACGACCAAGAAGGAGTCGGGCACCAAGTCGACGGCCAAGAAGACGACCGCAAAGAAGACGACCGCAAAGAAGGCCTCCGCGTCCGAGGCGAAGAAGTCGACGACAAAGAAGAC
>CAJOGH010000205.1 GCA_905233865.1 uncultured Atopobiaceae bacterium | reverse complement strand
CTTCGAGCCGGGCGCGACAGCGCCAAGGCTCGAACGTTGCGAGCCAGCCGCCTCTCGCGGCGGAAGCGGGTGCGCAGCGGCTGGCGCGCGCCCTTTGCGCGACAGCTTGCCGTAGCCCGGCATATGGGCGGGCGCCGCAGGTCGGAGTGCCGGAGCGAACGCTCCTGCGCACCATGCCCAGAGGGCGTATGCCAGGAGACGCCGGAGCCTAGCGGATTCTCACCTGCACAGTGTGCACGTCGTACAACCCATTTGGCTGTGGGGCCTGCACAGTGTGCACGAGTGGTTCTCCGGCACAGAAACCAGGAGACGCCGGAGCGCCGCGCTCTTGCTAGCAAAAAAAGGCGCACGCCGCGATGTCACCACACCAGCTCATTCGTGGTGGCAAAAACGCATGCGGTGCGCTATCATGTGCAAGCACTTCTTTTGGAGAGCTGACCGAGAGGCCGAAGGTGCTCGCCTGCTAAGCGAGTATAGGTTGCAAAACCTATCTGGGGTTCGAATCCCCAGCTCTCCGCCAGATAGCAACAGGGCCCCGCATTGCGGGGCCCTTTCTTGTTTGGCTATGTCTCCGGCGCGCTACTCGGAGAGGTGCATCGCGCGACGGCGGCTGCGGGCGGCAATGCCCAGACCCATGGCGACAGCGCCGGCAATGGCCATGCCCTCCACGGCAACCGAGTCATCGGAGGTGCGAGGCAGGATGCCCTTGGCAGAGGCCTGCTTGAGGCCAGCCGCCTCGGCAGCGGACACCGCCGCGTCCTCGGGCGGGATGATCGCGTTGTAGTAGGCGGGAACGGTCGCGGCGCTCAGGCGGAGGTCGCTAAAGCCCTCACCGTTGTCAACGGCCAGGAAGTAGGCCTTGGTGCCGTACCAGTTGTAGGTAGTGGCGGTCTTGACCTCACCGTTGGCCATGTTGTTCAGCTCGATGCCAGTGGGCGAGTAGATCTTGAGCTCGCTGATCTGGTCGGCAACGCGGCCGGTGGACTTGATCTGGACGGCCGAGTTGTCAATCGTGAGCAGCCCGTTGGAGTGGATGTAGTGGTCCGAGGCGGCAAGGCCCGAGGAGGTGCCAGCCTGGATGACGGAGTCACGGATGGTCAGCTTGCCCTCCGTGGCGTCAATCGTCATGCGCTGGTTGTCGGCATCGGCAACGCCCACGCGCGAGCGGTTGATGTTCACGTCGCCCTTGGAGGAGCGCACGGCGCCGGACTCGGTGTCAAAGGTGACCTGCGCGTCCGTAATGGTGACGTCGCCACCGTTCTTGTCGTAGGTACCCACGAGCTCGGGGCGCTCGACGCCGTCGGACTCGTCGGCCGCGTCCACGCCCTCGACGATGGTGATGGAGGGCTTCTCGTCGCCTGCCTTGGACTCGTCGCCCTTGATGGTCAGGCTGCCGTCGGAGACGGCGATGTCGCCAGCGACCGTGTTGTTGCCGTCGACAGTCAGCACGACGTCGCCCTTGGCCGTGAAGCCGGCGCCATCGTAGTTGCCCATCCAGACGTCGTCGGTGCCGGCGCCGCCCCAGCGGAACGTGTCCGTGTTGATGGCCTCGGTCGTCTCCGAGCCGCCCTCAAACGTGAGCGAGTCGGCGGCAAAGGCCGTCGTGGACAGCGCGCCGGTGACCATGAAGGTCGCAACGCTGGCACAGATCTTGTGCCGAATGGGATCGGTGTTGGGTGCTAGGTGCTGTGGAGTCTGGTGGTTCGTTTGAGTGCTGCGATTATGCTCCGAAGCCATGTGACGGGGCATATCTCAATCCTCTTCTATGTGGTTCGCGGTCCTTTGAGCCGCAGTTTCTCAAGTTGGAAGTCTAGCGCAATTGGCATCTTTCAAGACCCAAATTTTCAGATAAGAGCAGACTTCCGTAACTACGACACAAAAGGGAGGCGGGGGCGCGTGGCCCCCGCCTCAGATGAGCTAGTCGTTCCTCTTGCGACCGCGCACGAGAAGCGCGACGACGACAAGGGCGATACCGGCGATGGCCGCCAGACCCAGCCATGTCGGCGTGGGGTCACTGGTCTTGGGCAGCTGCGCCGCGATCGTCTCCGAGGCGCCGTAGCCAGAGCCCTGCGGAGACTGCTGCTCCTCGCCAGGCTGCCAGGGCGTCGTAGCCGTCGTGGGCGTTGACGGAGTCTCGGAGGTCGAGGGCACGTCAGGCGTAGTCGGCGTGGTCGGCGTGGTCGGCGTGGGCGTCGTGGGCGTCGTGGGCGTCGTGGGCGGCGCGGGTGGCGTTTCGGGCGTAGCGACGACGGTTACCGGCACATCAGGCACGTACTCGTTCACAAAGGTGAAGTCAAAGAGATCGGTGGTGCCCTCGGACGGGATGGCCGCAACGCTCAGGTTGCCATGTCCGTCGTCGGTGAGGCGCAGCACGACGCTCTTGTCGCCATCGTTGAGGACATTATCGACCCTGCCGTCCTCGTGGATCGTGTAGGTGAAGTCACGCGAGCGCGTGCCATCGGCGGCCCAC
>CAJOGH010000204.1 GCA_905233865.1 uncultured Atopobiaceae bacterium | reverse complement strand
AGGTTATAGACACCATCCCAGCCTCGGCCTCAAACAAAACCGCCGCGTCGGGGAGATTCTTCGCCACGTTTGACAAGATCCTGCCCGAAACCACCGTGGCACCCTCTTCCTCCACGTTGGCCGGTATCGAGTGACGAATGGATATGTTCACGTTGGTGGTTTGCAGCTCGATGGCGCCCGCCTCGGCCCTGAGGTAGATTCCTCCCAGTATGGGAAGCGTTGACTGGCCGCCTATGCCCTTGGCAACAACGGCTATGGCACGTCCGAGGGCGGACTGGCTGACGGTAAACTTCATGGCTCCTCCTATTTCTATTTATATATTCAATACATCTAGTAGTAACAATAGGTGCTGTATAAAAGTCGATAACTTCGTCTTTCTGCAGGTGAGGCGGTCAATCGTGGGTTGCGTCCAAGCACGTGGAATTCTACGCTTTCTTCTTTGAACACGCTTTCGTAAACGGGATTCTTCAGCGGTGTGGTATTTGTCGCTCGTTGTGTTCTGGCTATCTACAGGCTTTTGAACATCGCTACTCCAGTATTGAGTCGCGAATGCGTCCCACGCGGTCCTGCAGGGTGCGGTCGTCCTTCATGCCCTCCTCTATAACGCCTATGCTGTGCTTTACGGTGGCGTGCGTGCGTCCGCCGAAGTGCTTCCCTATGTCGGCCAGGGTGTTGTCGGTGAGCTCGCGCGTGAGCCATATGGCCACGTGGCGCGGTTCCATGAGTTCCTTGTTCCGCTTGCTGCCAACCAGCGACTCGTGGTCGATCCCGTAGTTCCTCTCCACGGCCTCCTGGATCTGCTCCACGGTAACGCGACGCTGACCGCTGGGCCACTTCTGCTCGGCGACGGCTATGATGTCTTGCTCGCCGATCGGCCGCCCCATGAGCTCGCCTTGGAATGCCAGCATGAGGCAGGACTGCACGAAGCCCTCGATCACGCGTATGTTGGTGCCCGCCCGCTCGGCCATGAGGCGGCGCAGCTCGGGCGATATGTTTGCGTCCAGCCCGGGGATGTGCTCCTTGCGCGCGTCGGAGCGCATGCGCTCGTAGAAGGCGTCGATGAGCTGCAGCTTGAGCTCGTAGTCGGGCACCTGGATGCTCACCGTCATGCCCGAGTCCAGCCTGCTGGTTACGCGTTCGTCAAAGCGCGAGTTGCCCATGCCCAGCTCGGAGGGGGTGCGGTCGGCGGCGAGCACGATCTGCTTGCCGTGTCCCACCAGGTAGTTGAATGTGTCGTAGAAGAAGCCGATGGTGCCCGCGGCGGTGCTCATGAGCTGTATGTCGTCGATAATGAGCACGTCGATGCTATGGTAGTTCTCGGCAAGCGCAGCCGCCGCGCCGGAGCTGGCGTTCTTCATGGCGCGCGAGTAGTCGTCTATGAAGTCGGTGGCCACGCGATACACGCAGGTGCGTTCGGGGTCGTTCTGCGCTATGTAGTTCTGGATGGCGCGCAGCAGGTGCGTCTTTCCCAGACCGCTCTTGCCATATATGAACAGGGGGTTGTAGTTGCGGTTGCCGTTTGCCACCTGCTTCGCGGCATCAAAGGCGAACTTGTTCTGGGGGCCTTCCACGAAGCGGTCGAAGGTGAGCAGGGAGTCGGTTGGGGTAACGGCCTCCACCAGCGGGTTCTCGGGCTTCCTGGCTGGGGCTGGCGCCTCTTTGCGCGAGGGGCGTCGCGCTGGTGGATCCTCGCGGCGGACGGGTTCGGTCGCAGGCGGCTCGGCAGGGGCCTTGGGCTTTGCCTTCGGGCTCGCCGCGGCCGCGATGACGACTTCCACATGCAGGGGCTGGAAGGCCACGGCCGAAGCGGCATCGTCCAGACGATCGCCCAGACGGCCGATGGTGCGCTGCACGAAGCGTGACGAAGTGCGTATGCGCAGGGTGTCCTCGGTTAGGGATTCGGCCTCGCAGCTCTGGAGCATGGCGACCGTGGCCGCGGGGAGCTCCTCTGCCTCCAGGGAGGAAACGATGTCGTCCCACAGTATCTCTGCGTCCGATTCGCTGGCTAGGTCCATCATGTTCTCCTGTCGTTTATCTCACAATGAACAGTATATGATGAAAACCCCGCCATGATGTTAAAAACTTCTGTTGATTTTTAAGCGGACAAAACCCGACATCCGGTGGCGGAATGGAGCTGGGTGCCTGAACTCGCCAGGTCTACGAGACGAAGCTCCTGCCCATGGCCGTGAGGCGCCGCTTCTGCCCGTCCTTGCGAATGAGCCCCGCCTCCTCAAGAGCCTGCAGCTCGCGCGTCCAGGTTGGCTGCGACTCGCCGTACTCGCGGGCCAGGTCGCTAGTCGCCGCACTCATCTGCGTACACCCCTCCGTCGTTGAAGTCCTCGTAGCACCCTTGCGGGTCCACGAAGAGCTGATGGGTGGGGACTTTGTACAGCGCGGCGTACTTGGCGATCGCCTCCTCCGACAGGCTGCGGCTTCCGTTCTCGTGGCGCGAGATCGCCGTGACGGTGTAGCCCGTCAGCGTGCTCACCTCCTGCTGCGTG
>CAJOGH010000203.1 GCA_905233865.1 uncultured Atopobiaceae bacterium | reverse complement strand
GCGCACGGTGCGGACGCTCTGGCGCACGGGCTCCCACGGGGTGTCCGTGGAGGTAACCGATGTCGTCATGGCGGCATCATCTATGGCAACAGTGGCCGAGAAGGACGTGACGGTGAGGCCGGTGTAGACGCGGTCGACCGCAACGTCGTTGGGCACGCGGCCGTTCCTGAAGGTGAGGGTCGCCGTGGCGTCGTCGAAGACGGCGTAGGGCACGACCCCGTCCAGGCGGCTGAAGTAGCCGGGCTGGAGCTCGTTGCCGTCGAAGGTGCGCGCGTAGGTGACGCCCACGTTGGCGGGGATCCACCCGCAGGTCTTGGACGCGAAGGAGGCCGAAAGGCTCTCGCAGCCGCCGAACACGCTGGCGGAGGCGTCGGGCGCGTTGGCCGCCCAGTCGGCGCCCTCGACGGCGTAGATCGTGGCGAGGGCGGCGCAGCCCTGGAAGGCCTCGGCGGCGTCGAAGCTCGGGTACTGCGGCCAGCTGGAGAGGTCGACCTCGGTCAGGGCGGTGCAGCCCCTGGCGATGGCGGCGACGCTCGTCACGCGCGCGATCGTCATGGAGTTGAGGTCGAGGGAGGTCACCGAGGTGCAGCCCTCGAACATCGAGGCGAGGTTCGTGCAGCTGGGCGTGGACCAGCGGCTCATGTCGATGGAGGTCATGCCCGTGCAGCCGCGGAAGGCGGCCTCGAAGCTCTGGCAGCGCTGCGGCATCCAGCCGGAGACGCCGTCGAAGGCGGCCTGCGGCAGCGACGAGCAGCCGTCGAGGACGTGGGCGAATGGCGGCGGTGTCGAGAGAGGCGAGCGAGGTGCATCCAGCGAAGGTGCTCTCGAAGGTGGCCGAGGCGGAGCTCACCCAGCCGGCGAGCTCGACGGACTCGAGGGCGGCGCAGTCCCTGAACATGCGCGCGTAGGAGGTGACCTGGGCGCCGGGAACGTTGCCCATGCCGGTCACGGTCCTGAGCGCGGCCATGCCGTCAAACCAGCCCTCGCACGAGGTCAGGAGCGCGGCATTGGCGAACGACGGGTCGAAGGTGACGGCCTCGGCCGTGGCGGCGTAGCCGGCGTCGGCCCACGGGCGGACCGTGCCGGCGGCGAGCGTACCGTCGGTGGCGAAGGTGCGCAGGTCCATGCCGAGCATGACGACCCTGTCGCGCGGCTCGTCGTGCGGGTCGCCCACCTTGAAGGCCAGCGCCTTGGTCGTCTCGTCGTAGGTGGCGTAGGCGGTGCGCGCCGCGTCAGAGGCGCGGGTGAGCAGGCCGTTGTTGGACCCGCTCTGCACGACGCCGTAGACGTAGTCGTTGGTCGAGGAGTAGCTCGCGATGTCCTGGAAGCGGTATGCGCCCCCGCCGCCGACGCCGGCGAGGGAGAAGCAGCTCAGGAAGTTGTACGAGCCGCTCGCCAGCGAGAAGCCGTCGGAGACGAAGACGCGGCCGAGCCTATGGCAGCCGTTGAACAGGCCGTCGGGCGCAGGCGATCCCGCGGCCGAGAGGCCGGAGATGTCGGCCCAGCGCAGCTGCGGGCAGGCGATGAAGGCGCTCGTGATGTTTGTGAGGCTCGCGTCGGTCTGCCAGCCGGAGAGGTCGGCGGAGACGAGGCTGCCGCAGTTGCCCAGGAAGTTCTGCATGTTGGCGAGGTTCTTCAGGTCAGTCCAGCCCTCGACCGCCCGCGCGGTCCTGAGCGAGTCGCAGTGGTTCATAAAGAACCCGTGGCGGACGACGGGCTCCACGAGCCGATCCCCAGCCCCGGGCCAGCGAGCGACGTGCAGCCATCAAAGAACTTGTTCATGTTGGCCACGTGGCTGACGTCCCAGGAGCCCATCTTGAGCCCCGTGCCCTCGAGCGAGGTGCAGCCCTGGAAGAACTCCTGGAAGTTCTGGGCGGAGCCCATGTCCCAGCCGGAGAGGTCGAGCGTCGTGCCGGTGAGGGACGTGTCCCCCTTGAAGATGCTCAGGAAGGACGTGCCCTTGGACGTGTTCCAGTTGCCAACACCCGCAAGGCCCGCGTCGGTAAGCTTGGGGTCGTTGCCGAACACCCACTCGAAGTCGGTCACCTGGCTTGTGTCCAGGCGCCCGATGTTCTGGATGCTCTCGAGGTTGGACCACCAGTAGAAGAAGCGACCCAGGCTGTGCAGCCGCACGTCGTCGACTTCCTGCTGGTCAAAGAACGACTCCTCGAAGGAGGCCGTGACCACGAGGTCGCGGAACATGGTCCCGTCGCCAGAGTCCGAGGCCCAGGGATAGCTGCCGGAGGTGACACCGTGCGCGAAGCTCATGAAGCCCGTGAGCACGCTCCGCGGTGCCGCGGTGGTTCCGGAGAGCGCGATGTCGCCGTACTCGAACGCCATGTGACCCGTCGAGCGGTCGAGCGCCGCGTAGTAGCACTCCCCCTTGGGCGAGAAGAGCCCTTCCTGGTTACCCAACTTGGCGCGGGCAAGGGATCGGCTGCTCGCCTGCGCGCTTGTCCAGGGGGTCGTCTCGCCGCCACAGTTCCCGACCAGCGACGTGCAGTTAGCAAAGGTGCTGACCTCTCGAGCTGTGCTCGTGGCGGGGAAATCCCGCGACCAGTTGTCCGTGGGCAGGCACCAGATCGTGGTAAGGCTCGAGCAAGAGCTAAAGAGGTGGCCAGCGTCTCCGAGCGATCCGAAACCCCTCATGCCGCTGACATCAATGGTCTTCGTATTCGAGCAGAGCTCAAACATGCCACAGATGGTCGTGCACTTGCCGAAGTTGATATAGGAGATGTCATAGCTCTTTGCGCCCGAGGTCGAGAAGCTGCCATAAGTAGGCGGTCTGCAGAAGTAGCGTGCGCTAACCGCGGCCGTGCCAAAGTCCCAGTGACTGGCAGATATAACGGTGTCTGCCTTCATGCCGCCAAGCGAATACCAAGCCTTGGTACAGACAGGAAGGCTCCAGCCGGATGCGTCGACGTTACCATCCGCTCCAAACAGGATGCAGTCTGCCTCAGTAAGTGCGGGAAGGCTCCAGTTTCTAACCTTGACAGTGCCCCTCACAAGGGCACACATGCCCTTGCAGTAGGCTCCGCTCGAGCTCTTTGCGTTTACAGGATAGCTGCCGCCGGCCGAGTCTGAGTGACCGAAGTCCGTGTCGACTGTCACGGCTGTACTCCACGTGCTTGCGTCCCTGCACTGCTTGGTAAGCGCGGGGAAGCTGAAGTCATCCGCATAGACCGTTGAGGTCGCGTTGCCTATGCCGTCCATAAACGCATAGGCAGAGGTAAGGGCCGTCCAATTGCGCGTCGCGTACTCCCCTGTCTCGGGATTCTTATAGCGCAGGTCATAGGTGGCGTTCTCCGCACCATAGCCGATGTTGGCGAACATGCCATTCGCATCGGTGACCGCAGAGAGATCCCAGCTCGTAATGTCGAGTGACTGGAGCTTCTGCGTGTTGTAGAACGCGAGGCTGGCGTTAGTCACCGCGCTCGTGTTGAGCTTGTCAAGGTTAGTGACGGTCTCGAGGGCGGTGCACTCGCAGAACATGCTGTTAATTGCCGTTAAGGCCTGAGTGTTAAACGTCGCAGGCAATGTAACGGTCGTGAGAGCCTTGCACCCGTTGAACATGCCGCTCATAGTCTCGGCTCTAAATGTTGCGCTCTCTGGGAAGGTCACGCTGGTGAGTGCCGTACACCCATTGAACATGTTATTCCACTCAGTGGCATTACCAAAGCTTGTGGTCTCTCCAAACGTCACCGAAGTAAGGGCCTTGCAGTTCTGGAACATGGTCGAGACAATGGTTGCAGAGTCGAACTTCCAGCTCTCCACATCGACAGCCGGAAGCTTCTGGCAACCATCGAACATATAGTGAGTCTGTACCACGTTGCAGGATTTGAAGCTCTCCGGCAGGTGATAGCTCGTAAGATTGGAACAGCCTCCAAAGAAGTTGGCCATATACCTCGAGTTGGAGAAGTCCCAGCTGTCTGGAAGGTTGACCGAGGTTAGCGCATAGCAGTTCTGGAACATCTGTCTATTGACACTACTTGACCTAGTCACTTGGAAGTTCTCAAGACCGTTGAGCGTCGTAAGCTTGGTAAAGTCCCTGAAGAGCTCGCGAAGCGTATTGGGCCTATATGCTGAAATAGAAGGATCAAAGGTGACGGTGGTGGCGTTTTTACAAGCCGTCGCAGCACTAAAGGGATTGACGATCGAGTTTCCGCTTCCGTCAGTAAGGGGCGCGATGGCCGTGTAGCCCGACTCATTT
>CAJOGH010000202.1:2546-3117 GCA_905233865.1 uncultured Atopobiaceae bacterium | reverse complement strand
GTCACAGACGGCCAAGTCGATGGTTGCGTCACGCCCCGTCCCCACAAGGTCGACGGCGTTCGTGCGTTCGAGCAGCTCCACGCGCTCGTCGTTGCGCAACGACCAGTCAAACTGCGCGTAGCCAACGTCGACGGACACGACGCTCGCGGCACCGCGCTTGAGCAGGCAGTCGGTAAAGCCGCCCGTGGAACAGCCCACGTCCAGGCAGGCAAGGCCCGCAGGGTCCACACCAAAGGCGTCCAGGCCGCCCTCAAGCTTGAGGCCGCCGCGCGAGACGTAGCGCGAACGGCCGCGCACGTGCAACTCTATACCGGGACGCACGCGCTCGCCAGCGGCCGTCATCCGGCGGTCGGACGTAGAGACCTCGCCGGCCATGACGGCGCGCATGGCGTCTTGTGTGGTGGAAAAGAACCCCTGGGAGACGAGCTCCTCGTCCAGACGGGGGCGCATCTACTTCTGCTTGTCGGAAGAGCTGGCGTCAGCCTTGCTCTTATCAGCCGCATCGTCGGCGCCCTGGCCGAGGTCAATGGCCTCTGTGTCGGTGGACACGGGCGTCTCGGCATCAAAGATG
>CAJOGH010000202.1:0-2512 GCA_905233865.1 uncultured Atopobiaceae bacterium | reverse complement strand
CATGTCCACGGCCTTGGAGCCCAGGGCGATGGCCTCGTCAAAGAGGTCGAGCGAGTGCTCCAGGGAGGTGTCCTTGTCACGGACGTCGGCGACGATCTTGTCCAGACGACCCGTGATGTCGTCAAAGGTCTTGTATGCGCTGGTGTCGGGCTTGGCCATGGCCTACTCCCCCTCCTGCGACGCGGCAATGGCGGCAAGGTCCTTGCCCTCGTCGCGCAGGCGCGCCAGACGGCCCAGGATGCCGTTGATGAAGCGCGGGGACTCGTCGGTGCCAAAGGCCTTGGCCAGCTCGACGGCCTCGTTGATGGTGACAGCCTGGTCGATCTCGTCGCGATTGAAGAGCTCAAAGACCGCAATGCGAAGCAGGTTGCGGTCGCAGCTCATCATGCGGTCGACGGTCCAGTTGTTGGAGACCCTGCCCACAGAGGCGTCGATCTCGCCCCTGTGCTCGTAGGCACCAAGGGCGAGCTCGCGGCCAAAGTCGGCGAGGGGGCCGGGGTCGACCACATAGTCATCGCCCGACAGCAGGTCCTCGACAGAGCGACCGGAGGCCTCGGCCTGAAACATTACCTGCAGCGCCTGGACGCGGGCCTCGGCGCGCGGGCCAAAGTGATGTCCTGCCACGTTACTCCTTGGGGAACACGAGGCCGTCGATGCAGACGTCGACGTTGCCAACCTCGACGCCAATCTGCTCGCGGACCGTGGTGGCAACGACAGAGCGCACGTCGGCGGCGAGCTCCGTGAAGCGGTAGCCGTAGAAGACCGACAGGTGCACGGTGAGGTCGAGCTTGCCGTCGCTCACGCGGGCCTCCACGACCTCGGCGGGCTCGATGGAGCGGGTGGTAAAGACGGTGATGAGGCTGGTGGCGATGTCGTCGTTGCCGCCAACGTGGGCCACGCCCTCGACGTTGTTGACCGACTCGGAGACGACGGCGGAGACGACGTCGCGCGCGATCGCGATGCCCGAGATGTAGAGCTCGTTTGCAGCCATGGGTGTCCTTTCTGCTGGGACGTGGACGCTTAGATGCGCTTGACGAACTTGCCCGTGCGGGTGTCCACCTGGACGCGCTCGCCCTGGTTGAGGTACATGGGCACCTGGATGGTGGCGCCGGTCTCGATGGTGGCGGGCTTGGTGCCGCCCTGGACGGTGTCGCCCTTGAAGCCAGGGTCGGTCTCGGTGATCTCGACCTCGATGAACATCGGGGGGTTCACGCCCAAAAGCTCGGTGTCGGCGTAGAGGAGCTGGCAGGTGTCGTTCTCCTTGAGCCACTGCTCGTTGTCGCCAATGAAGTCGGGCGTGATCTGGATCTGGTCGTAGGTCTCGTTGTCCATGAAGACGTAGTCGGTACCGTCGTTGTAGAGGTACTGCATCTCCTTGGTGATGAGCTGCACGTTCTCGAACTTGGTGCCGGCGTTGCAGGTCTGGTCGATGACACGGCCGGAGCGCAGGTCACGGATCTTGTAGCGCACGAAGGCGCCACCCTTGCCGGGCTTGACGTGCTGGAACTCGACGATGGAGTAGTACTTGCCGTCGATCTTGAGGCCCATGCCGTTCTTGAAGTCTGCGGTGCTGATGGTTGCCACTTTGACTCGCTTTCCTTGGGTTGCGAAGCTCGCAGTTACATACAGCTGTTAAGTATAGACGCTTGCCGACGCGAAGCGGGCCAACACACGAAAACGGAACATGAGCGATGGCAGCAAGGTCCGGTCGACGACCCGAAGAACCGCTCAATACTTGACACTTGTTCGTATATACGCGCTAAGTGTCAAGTATTGTGTGCTTTGGCGAGCGGTAGGGATGTCACAATACTGATTGAGGGAGGCGAATGGCATGACCAAGATTCGCAACGTGGTGTTTGACATGGGCGGTGTGCTCATGAGGTACGAGCCCGTGAGCTTTGCGCGCCCGTTCGTGCAGGATGAGGACGACGCGCGCCTGGTGGCAGCAGCCGTGTTCGACGGCCACGAGTGGCCCCTGCAGGATGCCGGCGTCGTGGACGCCCAGACGATAGGCTGGACCGCCGCGAAGCGCCTGCCCGAGCGGCTGGGAGAGGCGGCCATGCAGACGGCCCTGCACTGGTACGAGAGCCGCGAGTTCTTTGACGGCGCCGACGAGGCCATCCGTGAGCTCAAGGCGCGTGGCTATGGCATCTACCTGCTGTCAAACGCGGGCGTGCAGTTTGACGACTACAAGGAGAGCCTGCCGGCCTACGAGTGCTTTGACGGCATGGTCGTCTCGGCCTTCGTGCACCTCATGAAGCCCGACGTGCGCATCTACCAGCACCTCGCGGCCACCTACGGCCTCAAAGTGAACGAGTGCCTCTTTGTGGACGACGTGCCCATCAACGTCGAGGGAGCCGTTCGCGCGGGCATGCAGGGCCTGGTCTATACCGGAAGCATGGATGACGTCTTTGCCCTGCTTACGTCCGAGGGCGACAAGAGCTAGCGCTCGGGACTCCCCCGCCTAGCCAGTCCGACCCACAGTCACGGCCAGGCCAGGTCGTTGTCGCTG
>CAJOGH010000201.1 GCA_905233865.1 uncultured Atopobiaceae bacterium | reverse complement strand
GGACGGCCACGAGGTGCTCGCGGCTGCGTGCCTCGTCCAGCGCGGCGACGATCTCGCTGACGTCCTTGCCCTCCTGCGCGAGCTTGAGGGCAAGCTCCACCTGCAGGCGCTGGCCGACCGTCACGTTGAGCGTGTCGTACACGGTCACGTTGTCGCGGCCCTGCGCGGCCATGGTCGCGCTCTGGTTGGTGCCGGACAGCTTGCTGGACATGGTCAGGCACAGGATCTGGTCGCCCTCGTCGTACTCGTCAAAGGCGGCGGCGAACTCGCCGGGGGTCACCTGGCTGGTGGAGGGGATCTCACCGGTCTCCGTGATCTTCTCGAACAGCTCGTCCTGGGATAGCTCGACGCCGTCCAGGTACTCGCGGTCGCCAAAGATGGTCCTCAGCGGAATCACGCGGATGTCGAGCTCGGCAATCTCCCTCTTGGTAAAGTCGGCGGCAGAGTCGGTGACGATGCGGACGCTCATTAGTTGCTCCCAACGGTCATGTGTTGCAGGTTGTCGCGTATCTGGCCCAGCACGCGATAGAAGGTCGGCCGGTCCTCCTCGCCAATGCCGCGTCCGGCCTCGGCGATGAGCCTCTCGGCACGCTCGGCCACCTCCAGGTACACGGAGCGGCCGGCGGGGGTGAGCACGGCGCGGCGACGGTAGCGCTGACCGTCCTTGCCCTGCATGATCACCAGGCCGCGGTCCTGCAGGTCGCGCAGGGTGCGCGAGATGGCGGCGCGGTCCTCCACGCATGCGTCGCAAAGCTCGAGGTTGGTGAGCCCGTCAGCGTGCGTGCCCAGCGCCATGAGGCACATGACATGGCTGCCGCGCAGACCGATCTCGGACATCTCCAGCGCCTTGAGGCGCGTGATGGAGCGCGAGATCTGGGTTGCGGTGACGACAAAGCTGTCAAACGTGTTGCTCATGGCAGGTTCCCTTCAAGCCTGGGCTTCAAAGGGAAGGATAGCGTGTTTTATTGAAAAGTCAACAATTTGAAGACGTACACACAGACCGAAAACGTGCAATCCTGCATGATTTCCGCCTCAATGCACGCCTGCCCATGAGACAAGTGGACGGAGTACTTGTCTCATGGGCAGGTAGACGGGTTGTGGCAAGCGCAGGCTCTTGTCGATAAGAGCATAAAGGCGTGCACTCAGACCGATTTCGTACCGATTTGCATGATTTCGGCCTCAGTGTACGTCTGGCGGGGACCGCGCGGCTTACACGTTAAAGCGGAAGTGCATGACGTCGCCGTCCTGGACGACGTAGTCCTTGCCCTCCATGCGCAGCTTGCCCGCGGCCTTGCAGCCGGCCTCGCCGCCCAGCTCAACGTAGTCGTCGTACGAGGCAACCTCGGCCTTGATGAAGCCGCGCTCAAAGTCGGAGTGGATGACGCCGGCGGCCTGCGGGGCCTTGGCGCCAACGGGCACCGTCCAGGCCTTGACCTCCATCTCGCCGGCGGTGAAGTAGCTCTGCAGGCCCAGCAGCTGGTAGGCCGCCTGGGCGAGCGTCTCCAGACCACTGCGCTCAAGGCCCAGCGACTCCAGGTACTCGGCGGCCTCGGCGGCGTCAAGTTCGGAGAGCTCGGCCTCGATCTGGGCGCAGATGGGAATGGGGCGCTGGCCGTCGATCTCGTCGAGCGTCGCGGCGACCTTGTCCTCGTCGACGTTGGCCACGTACATGACGGGCTTCATCGTGAGTAGGAACAGGTCGTGCGCGGCGTCACGCTCCTCGTCGGTCATTTCCATCTGGATGGCACGGTGGCCCTCGTTGAGCCAGGCCTCAAGCTTGCGCGCGATCTCCAGGCGCGGCAGCAGGTCCTTGTCGCGCTTGGCCTCCTTCTCCAGCTTGGGCAGGGCCTTCTCCAGCGTGCCCAGGTCGGCAAGGATGAGCTCGGTGTTGATGGTCTCGACGTCGTCGGCGGGGTTCACGCGGCCCTCCACGTGAACGACGTCGGGGTCGCTAAAGTAGCGCACGACCTCCAGGATGGCGTCGGTCTCGCGGATGTTGGCCAAAAACTGGTTGCCCAGGCCCTCGCCCGTGTTGGCACCCTTGACCAGGCCCGCGATGTCCACGAACTCGACCGTGGCAGGCACGATGCGCCCCGGGTTGACGATCTCGGCAAGCTTGCCCAGGCGCTCGTCGGGCACGTCCACGATGCCCACGTTGGGGTCGATGGTCGCAAAGGGGTAGTTGGCCGCCAGGCCGCCCTTGCGGGTGAGCGCGGTAAAGAGGGTTGACTTGCCCACGTTGGGCAGGCCTACGATGCCAATGGAGAGTGCCACGATTTGTCCCTTCTAGGCAGATGCCGTCGTATGTCGTCGCGCACGCGTGCGCTAGTCGTCTGAGTCGAGCCCCTCAAGTATATCCAGCCCGCGCGAGAGCTTGCGCATGCCTTCCTTCTTGAGCCGCTCCATCTCTGCGCGTCGCTCCTTGAGGTCGGCCGCGCGCCGCTGCGCCTCCACGTCGGGGATGACGAGCTCGCTCGGGTCGCCGGCCGTCATGGTGAGCGCGCCGTCCTTGCA
>CAJOGH010000200.1:2564-3041 GCA_905233865.1 uncultured Atopobiaceae bacterium | reverse complement strand
GGTCTCGACCATGACCTTTAACACGGGAACCTATAGCTTTGTCAAGACGTATGAGTACTGGGAGTGGGGCGCGCACAACAAGATGGACGTGCCTACCATTGCCCAACGATCTCGCAGGGGCTTCTATACCCTGGGCTACCGTTACGCGGGAGGCATCCGCGACACGTCCACCTTTGTCGAGGATCATGTCTACATCAGCGAGGACGGCATCTACGAGTCCGCCACCAACGCGTACTGGAAGACCGTCTGGCAGGCACGCAACTCCTTTGAGCTGAGCTTTGCCAACGTTGATGGCGTCCTTACGGACACGGGCAAGCCCAACCACTACGACGAGGTGGTGTACGAGAAGCGCCTCGCGAGCTACTTCCCCTTTACCGCATCTGACACGCTCAGGAAGGTGGGTAACACCATCTACCGGTTCAAGGGCTGGTACTCGTCCATGTATTCCGCGGCCAACTGGGAGCGCGAGGAGTCGGC
>CAJOGH010000200.1:0-2552 GCA_905233865.1 uncultured Atopobiaceae bacterium | reverse complement strand
TACGGTCACCATGCCAGAGAAGGCGATGACCTATTACGCTGCCTGGGAGCCCCTGTCGTACGAGCTTGCGTTTGACGCCAACGGGGGAGAGATGGCGCCCGTGGAGGGAGCCACCCTCTCGGTCGATAAGAGCGTGCTCACGTACACCGCTGTCGAGGGCGGCAAGCTCATCGACAAGCCTGCCACGCCGACCAAGACCGTGGGTGGCGTGGAGTACACGTTTGTCGGGTGGTACCGCGACGAGGCGCTCACCAAGGCTTGGGACTTTAAGTCCGCGACGCTGCAGGGACCGACGCGCCTCTATGCCAAGTGGGTCAAGGGGCGCACGTACACGGTCTCCTACCACGACGCGGGTGGTACTGAGATAGAGGGGCTGGACGAGACGCGCTACCGCTATGGCGCGAGCGTGGCCACCGTGCCCGAGCAGCCTGACGAGACGCAGACAGAGCCCTTCTTGGGCTGGTCGCTCGTGCGTGGCAACGCCGCCTATGTCGTGGGCCAGAGCTTCACGGTGAGCTCTAACACCGACCTCTTTGCGGTCTATGGCACGGCGATGCCTGGCGCGGGTGAGGGCGACGTTGAGGCGGGCGGCCAGGTGGCGGTCGCCGAGGACACCACGCTCTATGCGCGGTGGGAGGCAAACCAGCTGTCTGCCGAGATTGAGGCCACCCCTGTCTATGACGGGCAACCCCACCGTCCCGAGCCTTCCGTTGTCGGATGGGACGGGTCGGCTCTTGTCGCCAGTCGCGACTATGTTGTCGACTACCCAGAGGACGTTACCTCTGCGGGGGAGCATGTCGCGGTCGTGCGCGGTTTGGGTGACTATGCACTGTCCGAGAACGTGATGCTCACCTATCAGATTGACCCTCGGCCCGTCACGCTCACGGCCGACAATCATGCGAGCAGGGTGGGAGAGGCGCTTGCTGAGCTGACGTGGACGACTACGCCGGCGCTGGTGAGTGAGGGCGACCTTGGCACAATCGCCGCCTCGACCAAGGCGAGCGGGACGGAGCCAGGCTCCTGGCCAATCAACCTGACGTATACGACAAATACCAACTATGACGTCAGGGTCGTTCCTGGTACCTATCGTGTGAGTGCGGCGACGCTCGTGGTCTCGGCGCAGGACTGGTCGGGCACGTATGACGGCGCAGGTCATACCGCCTCCGTGAAGCTCTCGCCTGATGCGGCCTATGATGGCGGGGCGACCGTCTACTACTCCGAGACGGAGTCGCTCACAGCCGACAACTACCTTGAGGGGACCACCACGCCGCCCTCGCGCGTGCACGCTGGCACCACGGAGGCCCACTACTACGTTGCCGGCACGGCGAGCTATATGCCTGACGAGGAGGACGCGACCGGAACCGTGCGCGTCTCGGTGTCGCCTGCGCCCCTGACCGTGACCGCCAACAACAAGACGGTCACGTATGGCGACGCTCCGGTTGGGGCGGGCGTCACCCTTGACGGACTTGTCGGGGGCGACTCCGTGGATGCCTCGGGCGTGGAGCTGTCGTTTGTGACGCGTGACGGTTCGGGTACCTATGGCGCTGGCAGCGCGGTGGGCTCGTATCGCATTGTGCCCTCTGGCCTTGAGGCGCTTGACTATGCCGTGACCTATGTGCCCGGCGTGCTGACTGTGAGCCGCCGAACCGTGGGACTGACGTGGTCTGCCGCCGACTCCATGACGTATACGGGCACCCCACGCACCTATGCCGGCGTCACGGCAACCGACCTGTTTGATACCGACCAGCTGAGCCTAGACGTCACGGGTGTCACCGCCACTGACGTGGGTGACTTTGATGCCACGGTAACGGGACTCTCGGGCGCGAACGCGTCCAACTACAGCCTTCCCGCCACGGGCCTCACGCACCAGTGGCACGTGACCCAGGCCTCCAACTCGGCCACCGTCGCCATTGACGACTGGACCTACGGATCCGCGGCAGCGGCGCCCACTGCCGTCGCCGGCTTTGGTGTCACTACGGCGACCTTTGAGTACGCGGATACCGCGACCGGCCCGTTCGCCGTCACACCACCGACGCAGGCGGGCACCCACTATGTCCGCGCCGTCGTGCCTGAGACTGCCAACTGGGCGGGTGCCACCAGCGTGCCTGTCGCGTTTGAGGTCGAGCGCCGCCAGGTTGCGATAACGGGTCTGGGAGCTGAGGGCAAGGTCTACGATGGGACGAAGGACGTGACGTTGACGGGCGCGGCGGCGCTCTCTGGTGTTGCCGGACGTCCGCGCTCTGGTCCGGTCGCCGGTGACGACGTCTCCGTGACTGTTGGTGCGGCGTCCTTTGACGTGGCGGACGCGGGCGAGCGCACGGTGTCGTTTGCTGGCTATGCCCTTGCGGGCGAGACGGCGGGCAACTACGAGTTGGTGGGGCAGCCTGCCAGCGTGTCTGCCACGATCAGCCCCCGTTCTCTCACAGTGACGGCACCGAGTCCGACCATCTCCTTTGGCGACGAGCCGCCCGCCTACGTGGCGGACTTCGACGGGTTTGCTGATGGCGAGGACGCGAGCGTGCTCACGGGTAGCGTGACACCGACCTGTGCCT
>CAJOGH010000199.1 GCA_905233865.1 uncultured Atopobiaceae bacterium | reverse complement strand
CGTCGTAGACGAGCGTGTAATCTGTCCCGGCCGTAATCGCGGATCCGTCCCAGCCAACGACGTCCGGCGCGGGTCGGTGCGCCGCGCCGTCGTAGGTGAAGGTCGCATCGAGCGAGGCCGTGAGCTGGTTGGCCACCCAGACCGCGTAGAGCGTGGAGTCGGACGCCACCGCCACGCGCTCACCCACCGCATATGAGGCCGCGCCACCTGGCTCGGTCGCCCAGCCCGCCACGTGGTAGCCCCGCGCGCTCGCGCCGGCCAGGCCCGCGGGCAGCGTCACGGCGTCGTTGGCGCGCGCGACCTGCAGCTCCTGTGTCACGTGGCCGGCCACGCCGGCGGGGTAGTCGGAATCGAGCGTCAGCACCGGGGCGCCCGCCTCGACGTCGCCCGCACCCGCGCCAGGCATCGCGTCGCCGTAGACGGCGAACAGGTCGGTGGCGGACATCACCGTGAACGACTGGCCCACGACATAGGACGCGTTGCCGCGCACGAGCGACCATCCCAGGAAGGGACGCCCTCCCCCGTCGCCCCGCTCGGGCGCGACGGTGGCGCGGGCGCCGTAACGGTACGTCCTAGTGTCGACGCCCTCGATCTCCGCACCGGTCTCGTCGTGGTAGGTCACGCCGTACGTGCGGCCCTTGACCCACCTGGCGTAGAGCGTGACGTCGTCATCGCGAACGACATCGGATGAGAAGTTCCAGGGATTGGTGAGCTCCTTGTCCTTGTACCAGCCCACAAATGTATAGTCCACACCATCGACCGTCTTGGTGGGAACGGTCGGCCTTGTAACCTGCGAGCCAGACGTAAGCCCCGTCTGCGGTGCGACGGCCGACCCTCCGCCAGAGTCAAACGAGGCGGTAAAGGTAGGATGCTCCCAGCCAGCATAGAGGGCAAAGCTCTCGGACGGCATCGTAGCCGTGGCAAAGTCAAAGCGCGATCCCTCGTCAAGGTCATCTGCCGCCTTCTGGGTGGTGTACCAGCCCTTGAAGGTCCAGCTCTCACCATAAGGGCCGGTCTTCACAGAGTCGTATCCCGGGTCATACGACGCGAGCTTCGTGGTATAAGGAATCCCGCTCACATCGTCCAGGCTCTTATCGCCAAGGTTGGCAAAGACAATCGAGAACGTGCGGAGCCGGTAGTAGACGTAGTACTTGTTGTTGGTACCCGGATCTGGATAGGCCACGGTGTTGTTAGGCTTGAGCCAGACCTGACTTATGTTGTCCTCGCCATACTCCTTGACCGTGTTCGCGTTGTAGGCACCGCTGGACGGCGTGTAGCCCACCGTGCGATAGATGTAGAAGCCCGGCAGGGCCCGCGGGTCAAACGACGAACCCTGCGTGTCGCGGACAAGCTCGTAGGTCACGCCGTTGTAGTCCCTCGTTGCCGCCGTCGGCTCGTGCCCAGGCGGGACCTCCGAGTAGATGTAGACGTGATAGCGGTAGCCAGTCGCTGCCGAATTCTTGGTATAGGTGACGCTACCGCCGTTGGTATACGGCTTGGAGCCATCAAGGTACCTGGGCACATTGAGAACGCTGCTGAGCACGTAGGGATCGATCGTCGTGCTTCCGTATCTCACGGTCCAGCGGTTATAGAGATAGCTGATTGTCGAATTGGCGAACCAGTCAGAGATGTCCTGGCCCCACTTGCGCACGCTGACCGGCACAAGGTCGGTGCTTCCGTTCTTGATGCTTATCGAATAATAATCGCGCTCGAAATAGAGATCGACACAGGTCTGCCCGTTGGCTGTGACAACAACCTCGGCCTCCTGGCCCTCCTCGAGAGGACGGGGATGATAGAAGTCATAGGAATAGGGCCCCGCCACGCGAGTGTCGCCCGACATGACCGACCATGAGTTCGTTGCATCATTCGACTGGATGATGAGCTCCTGGCCAGTCGTGCCGCCAGAGAAGCGAAACACCTCAGCGAGCTGATATTCGCCCTCGCGCGCGAGCCCCGTCCCGTCTTCCTGCCAGAGGCGAACCGTGTAGGGCGTGTCGTTGCGCGGCACCCACCGGGCATAGAGCGTGGTGTCGGACGACAAGGGCATGTCTGACGTGACCTTGTCGTCGTAGGCGTAGCCCTCCACCGCGCCCCCGGTACGCGTGGCGTACCAGCCCTCGAGGGTCCAGCCCTGATACCAGCCGCGGTACCCGTCGGCGTAGGCGCCCGTGGTGGGGTCGTAGGAGTCACCGGCGAGCGACTGCTCCGTGGGGAGCCGGTCGAGGGCCAACGTGCCGGCGCCGTGGTCGGTGTCCTGTACGAAGAGGCTCTCAAGCACCGGCGCGCCGCCGGTGTCGAGCGTGACGACGAAGCCGGTGGAGAGCACCGGGTAGAAGTCGAGGTCGGCGACGACGCCCTCTATGGTGGCGTCGGTAGCGTAGGTAGGAGCGGGGTCGGGGCCGCCCTCCCAGACGGCCTCCCAGGCGACGAGCTCGGCGTCGGCGCCCTCGACGATGGGCGTGAACGAGGCGCTCGGGTTGGCGAGCTCTACCGAGCCGGCGGCGTCAGCGAGCGCGGTGCAGGCGTAGGTGGCCGCCAGCGACGGGTCCGCGGCGC
>CAJOGH010000198.1 GCA_905233865.1 uncultured Atopobiaceae bacterium | reverse complement strand
ACCCTGCCTTTGACGGCATCGAGTCCACGATAGCGCGCCTGGCCTTTGGCGTCGGCGGCCTCAAGGGCATCGAGTTCGGCGCGGGCTTCGAGGCGGCGCGCATGCGCGGCTCGGAGCACAACGACCCCTACCGCATGGTCGACGGCCAGGTGCGCGTGACCAAGAACGACGCTGGCGGCAACCTGGGCGGCATCACCACTGGCGCGCCCGTGCTCATGCGCGCGGCGTTCAAGCCGACCTCGTCCATCAGCATGGACCAGGACTCGGTTGACCTCAGGTCCGGCACGGACGCAACCCTGGGCGTGCGCGGCCGTCACGACCCCTGCATCGCCCTGCGCGCCGTGCCCGTCATGGAGGCTGTCATGGCGCTCGCGCTTGCAGACGCCTTGCTTGCGCCCCCGGCCACTGTCGCGGCGCTTGACCGGATGCTCCCCTAGCGTCAGGCTCTTGTCGATAAGAGCATACGCGGGCAGCCCTCTAGGAGAAGGAAGACGATGGAAGACCTCACCCAGCTCAGAGCGGAACTCGACGACATAGACAGCAGGTTGCTGGACCTCTTTGGGCGGCGCATGGACTGTGCCGAGCGCGTGGCCGAGTACAAGCGCGCCGAGGGACTGCCTGTGCTGGACCGCGCCCGTGAGCGCGCCAAGCTCAACGCCATCTACGGCGCGGCGCCCGACGAGCTCAAGGACTACTCGACGCTGCTGTTCTCCACGCTGCTGGAGCTCTCCCGCGCGCGCCAGTACTCGCTGTTGGGCTCCACCGACGACACGCTCGAGCGCATCCAGACCGCAGTCGACACTACCGACCAGCTCTTCCCCCGCAGCGCCTCGGTGGCCTGCCAGGGCGTGGAGGGGGCCTACTCGCAGATGGCCGCCGACAAGCTCTTCAAGCGCCCGTCCATCGAGTACCACCGCACCTTTGAAGGGGTCTTCCGTGCCGTCGACGAGGGGCGCGTGCGCTACGGCGTGCTTCCGGTGGAGAACTCCACGGCCGGCACGGTGGGCGCGGTCTACGACCTGATGATGCGCCACGACTTCCACATCGTGCGGACCTGCCGCGTGAAGGTGGACCACGTGCTCCTGGGCAACCACGGCGCCACGCTCGAGAAGGTCCACGAGGTGTACAGCCACAGCCAGGCCATACGCCAGTGCTCGGAGTTTCTGGACTCGCGCCACGACATCAACGTGCACGTGGTGGAGAACACCGCGCTGGCCGCGCAGATGGTGGCCAAGAGCGGGCGCACTGACGTGGCGGCGCTCTCCAGCAGGAGCTGCGCGGACCTCTACGGCCTGGACGTGATAGACAAGGACATCCAGAACAAGCAGAGCAACGTGACGCGGTTTGCGTGCATCTCCAAGAACCTCGAGATCTACCCTGGTGCGGACCGCACGTCGCTCATGATGGTGACCTCCAACGACCCCGGCTCGCTTTACAAGGTGCTGGCGCGCTTCTACGCGCTCGACATCAACCTGGTCAAGCTCCAGAGCCGCCCCATCCCCGACCGCGACTTTGAGTTCATGTTCTACTTTGACGTCCAGTCGCCGGTGGTCGCGCCCGAGTTCCAGACCCTCATGAGCTCGCTGGGCGACGTGTGCGAGGAGTACCGCTACCTGGGCTCCTACAGCGAGGCCCTGTGATGGCGCCGCGCCTGGGACTCGTGGGCCGCACGCTGGGCCACAGCCACTCCCCTGCCATCCATGCGCTTCTGGGTGCGAGCTCCTACGAGAAGTTCGAGGTTGAGCCCGGGGACGTAGACGAGTTCCTAGCCCACGGGCCCTGGGACGGCGTCAACGTGACCATCCCCTACAAGGCAAACGCCGCACGCGTGGCCGACGAACGCACGCCTCAGGTGGAGGCCCTGGGCGTGGCCAATACGCTCGTGCGCCGCGCCGACGGCACCATTCTGGCCGCCAACACCGACGTCGAGGGCTTTGGTTGGCAGCTGGAACATGCATACAGACGCGAGCTGGGCTGCGACGCACGCGAGGCGATAGGCAACGGCAAGGTGCTCGTGCTGGGCAGCGGCGGCGCTGCGGCGGCCGTACGCCAGGCGCTGGCCGAGCACACGAGCGCGCGTGTGGTGACCATATCCCGCAGCGGAACCGAGACCTACAACACGCTCGCCGAGCGCCACGCCGACGCGGTGGCCGTCGTCAACTGCACGCCGGTGGGCACCTATCCCGCCTGTCCCGCGAGCCCGCTGGACGACGAGACCTTCGCCGCGCTCTCCGGCCTGCGCATCGTGCTTGACGTCGTGTACAACCCGCGCCTCACAGGTCTGTGCCTGCAGGCCGAGCGCACCGGCATCGCACACGAGAGCGGCCTTGCCATGCTCGTGGCCCAGGCCGCGGGATCGGCCCGCCACTTTGGCACCGCACAGGCCGACGACGCGCAGATAGCCAGCATACTGGACGAGATGAGCTGGCGCACGGGCAACATCGTGCTCATAGGCATGCCAGGTTGCGGCAAGACGACCACGGGTCGCGCGCTGGCTCACGCCTGCGGCCGCCCCTTCGTGGACCTGGACGACGCCTTTGAGATCGAGCACGGCATAG
>CAJOGH010000197.1 GCA_905233865.1 uncultured Atopobiaceae bacterium | reverse complement strand
CTGGAAGATCTTCGACGAGCGACTGGAGCTGTGCCACCGCGCCCTCATGTGCCGCCACAACCGCCTCAAGGGCACGCTGTCCGACGCCGCTCCCATCCTGTGGCAGTACGGCGCCCTGGCACGCCTGGACAAGGGCGAGCCCGTCGACAAGCTCCTCTACGGCGGCTACTCCACCATCAGCCTGGGCTACGCCGGCCTCTTTGAGTGCGTCAAGTTCATGACCGGCCACTCCCACACCGACCCTGAGGCCACGGACTTCGCGCTCGCCGTCATGCAGCACATGAACGACCGCTGCGCCGAGTGGAAGGCCGCATCCGACATCGACTTCTCGCTCTACGGCACCCCGCTCGAGTCCACGACCTACAAGTTTGCCAAGTGCCTCCAGCGCCGCTTTGGCATCGTGCCCGGCATCACGGACAAGGGCTACATTACCAACTCCTACCACGTCCACGTGACCGAGCAGATCGATGCCTTCACCAAGCTCAAGTTCGAGAGCGAGTTCCAGCGCCTGTCGCCCGGCGGCGCAATCTCCTACGTCGAGGTGCCCAACATGCAGGACAACCTCGAGGCCGTGCTCGCCGTCATGCGCTACATCTACGACAACATCATGTACGCCGAGCTCAACACCAAGAGCGACTACTGCCAGGAGTGCGGCTACGACGGCGAGATCCGCATCGTCGAGGAGGACGGCAAGCTCGTCTGGGAGTGCCCCAACTGCGGCAACCGCGACCAGACCAAGCTCAACGTGGCCCGTCGCACTTGCGGCTACATTGGCACCCAGTTCTGGAACCAGGGCCGCACGGAGGAGATCCGCGACCGCGTCCTGCACCTCTAGGACCTGGCACACAGACGCATCAGGGGGCGCCTGCGGGCGCCCCTTTTTATGGTGCGACATCGCTACAATGGGGAGACCATGAACTACGCAAACATCAAGTACACCGACATAGCCAACGGGGTGGGCGTCCGCACCGTGCTGTTCGTATCGGGCTGCCGCAAGCGCTGTCCGGGCTGCTTTAATGCCGAGGCCTGGGACTTTAACGCGGGTCAGTCGTTCGATAAGAGCACTGAGCAGGACATCATCGACAGCCTGCGCCCGTCCTACGTGAGCGGCCTGACCATCCTCGGCGGCGAGCCCATGGAGCCCGAGAACCAGGCCGGTCTCGTGGAGCTGCTCGAGCGCGTCCGCGCCGAGCTGCCGTCCAAGTCCATCTGGTGCTACACCGGCGACGTCTACGAGCAGCTCCTGCCCGGGGGCGCGCACCACACCGACGTGACCGACCGTATCCTGTCCTGCCTGGACGTTCTTGTCGACGGCCCCTGGGTGCGCGAGCTGCATGACATCACGCTGCGCTTCCGCGGCTCGTCCAACCAGCGCCTCATCGACGTGCCCAAGACGCTCGCGGCCGGCGAGGTCGTCCTCTGGGAGGACGAGCGCATCTACGCCGAGCACAGCCACTAGGGGAGGACCGCAGCATGCCAGGTCTGGGTACCATCATCAACGTCGCGGCCATCATCGTGGCGGGCCTTCTGGGTGGCTTCGTGGGCCCGCTCATGACCAAGCGCCTCCAGGAGGGACTCAACTGGGCCAGTGGCGTCACGGTCATCTTCATTGGCATCACGGGCGCGGTCCAGGGCATGATGAGCGTCCAGGACCAGCGCCTGGTCAGCGGCATGTCGCTCTATGTGGTCATCTCCATTGTGGCTGGCACCCTCATCGGCGAGGTCATCGACATCGATGGCTATGTCCGCCGCTTTGGCGAGTGGCTCAAGCGCGTGAGTGGCAACGGCGAGGATAACTCCTTCGTCGAGGCCTTCGTCGTGGCGTCGATCACAGTCTGCATCGGCGCGATGGCTGTGGTCGGCTCGGTCGAGGACGCGCTCTCGGGCGACATATCGATCCTTTGCACCAAGGCTGTGCTGGACTTTGTGATCATCCTCGTGATGACCTGCTCCATGGGTCGCGGCAGCGCCTTCTCTGCCGTGCCCGTGGGCCTCTTTCAGGGCAGCGTGACCCTACTCGCGGTTCTTATCCGCCCCTTCATGACAGACGCGGCCATCTCTGGTCTCTCTATGGTTGGCTCCATCCTCATCTTCTGCGTGGGCACCAACCTGCTGCTGGGCACGCGCATCCGCGTCTCCAACATGCTGCCCGCCATCATCGTCGCCCCCGTCCTCGCCTTCGTCCCTGTGACCTGGTAATTGATAAAGGGGACAGGTTAAAGGTGTCTGGCCTCCGTCCTCAGGCACCTTTCAGGCTCCGTGGCGCATGCGTTTCTGTTCCTATTTGACCCTCTCGGGTGGGGCATGCGGCATAGTGCGCTTGCGTTTGCCCAGGATTGGCCTTGCCGAGGGCGCCTTTTGACGCGTCGGGAGGGCCAATTAGGAACAGAAACGCAGTCGACGTGGTCGGCCGGCTGGCGCACGATGGGGGAGCGTCGGCAGACCCGCAGGCCGACAAGAGCTCACAGCAGTTCGTCGGTGGCGTCCAGGAAGGCTTCCATCTCTTCGTGCGTGCCTATCGTGATGCGCAGCCAGCACCCCGCGCTCGCGCAGGCCGGCGTTCCACGCGGCGGCGTCCAGTTGGGGATGGGTCGCAAAGACGAAGTTCGCGAGCGACGGCAGCACCTCAAAGCCACGTGCTTCGAGCTCGTCCGTCACCCACTCGCGCTCCCGCACGACAGCCGAGACACACGCATCCAGATAGCTCTTGTCACCCAAGGCGGCAATGCCTATGGCCATGGTCGGCGCACTCAGGTTGAACGGGTTCATGCTGAACTTGATGTCGTCAAGGTCGCTCACGATCTCAGGGCTCGCCACGCACCAGCCAATGTGGGCGCCCGCGAGGTTGCGCGACTTGCTCATCGTCTGCACCACGACGAGGTTGGGGTTGCGCTCGACGAACGGTACGCAGGATTCGGCGCCATAGTCCACGTACGCCTCGTCAACGATGACCAGCCGGTCGCGGCTGGCCGCACAGATCCGTTCCACGTCGGTCGGCGAGATGGCAAGGCCCGTGGGCGCGTTGGGGTTGGGAAAGACCACGTTCTCACGCGCTGCCGCGAACGCGTCGACGTCCAGCGTGAAGTCGTCGCGCAAAGGCACCTCGCGCGCGGTCACGCCAAAGGTGCCGGAATAGTCGCGGTAGAAACCATAGGTCACGTCGGGAAAGCACAGCGCGGCGTCTCCGCCAAGGAAGGCCAGGAACAACAGGCCCAGCACCTCGTCGGAGCCGTTGCCGCAGAACACGCACGACGCGTCCACTCCCAGGGCGTCTGCTACCGCGCGGCGAAGCGGCATGCAGTGCGGGTCGGCATAGCGGCCCAGGCCTGCCACGAGCGCGTCGTCTAGCGCGGCTGCCACGGCAGGGGAGGGCGGCAGGCTCGTCTCGTTGGCGTTGAGCTTCA
>CAJOGH010000196.1 GCA_905233865.1 uncultured Atopobiaceae bacterium | reverse complement strand
TTGACGCCGTTCTGGATCTGGGAAACCAGGGCGTTGTGGCAGATCTTCATGACCAGGCCCTTGCCGTTGCGATCTCAAGCATCCGCGCGTACCTTGAGGACCGTCCCGACATGGAGGTCACGCTTTGCCTGCTCGGCCGCGGCGTGACGACGCTCGCCGAGGACCTCTTTGCGAGCATCGAGCGATACGTGGAGGACGAGCAGGAGGTCCTGCGCCCCTACGACCGTGCGAGCGGGCGGATCTTCCCCGAGGCGCGCGGTGTCTTTGGCGCGTTTCGTGGTTCAGGTGCTCCCTGCGAGGAAGCGATGCCGTCCGCTGCCGCCCCCGACGACCTGGACGAGCTGCTCGAGACCATGGACGAGCCCATCGAGGTGCTGCTGATGGCCATGATCGACGAGCGGGGCCTCACCGACGCGCAGGTCTATGGCCGCGCCAACCTCTCGCGGCAGTACTTCTCAAAGTTGCGCTCGGGCAAGCTCAACCCCTCCAAGCGCGTGCTGTTGTCGCTGGCCGTCGCGCTTGAGCTCAACATGGACCAGACGCGCGAGCTGCTGAGCCGCGGCGGTTACGCGCTCTCCGGTGCCAGCAAATTCGACCTCATCGTAGAGTGGTTCATCTCGCACGAGCGCTATGACATCTACGAGATAAACCAGGCATTGTTCCGCTTTGACCAGCAGCTTCTTGGCTCGGCGTAGAATCAGCCGCGATGTAGCCTGCCAGTTTACCTACGACATCCCCCCTCTTGAGAACATCTCCTTAGCAACGGGGCAGAAGCCCCCAGACGAAAGGAGACATCATGGCGGACATCAAGGGCATCAAGCAGGGAGAGAAGAGCACGGAGCTGGTCTTCGTCATCGACCGCAGCGGGTCGATGGGCGGGCTCGAGAGCGACACGATCGGCGGCGTCAACTCCGTCCTGGACAACAACCGCAAGGTTGACGGCGAGGCACACGTGACCACGATCCTCTTTGACAACCAGATCGAGTACCTGCACGACCATGAGGACCTGAGCCGTGTGGGCAACCTGACGGACAAGGACTACTGGGTCCGCGGCGCCACGGCCCTGCTCGACGCTGTGGGTGAGGCCATCACCCACACCCGCAAGGTGCAGAGCTATCTGCCTGAGGACCACCGTGCGGGCAAGATCATTGTGACGATTGTCACGGACGGCATGGAAAACTGCAGCGAGCGCTACACGTACCGCAAGGTCAAGCACATGATCGAGGGTGCCAAGAAGCACGGCTGGGAGTTCCTGTTCCTCGGCGCCAACATCGACGTCGCCGCCGAGGCCGACAAGCTCGGGATCGATCGTGACATGGCTACCGGCTACGTGAGCGACGCGCGCGGAACGGACATCGCCTACGAGGCCGTTGCCCACGCTACCGTCGCCTCGCGCGTGTGCGGTGCCGTCAACCGTGGCTGGGCCGATCGCGTCCGTCACGACAAGCGCAAGCGCGGCTAGTGTGCCCTGGCCCTCCGCTCGCCGCATCCAATATATAGTCGAGGGCCCCTGCCCTGAAGACTGCGGCTAGAGGCGACGAGGACAATAAGACCCGGTCACGGGAATGCCGGTCTTGCCAGCAAACCCGTGACCGGGGCATATGCTCACAGTTGGAGGCTCTTGTCGGCCTAGCCGTTCAGCTTGTCGCCAAGCTCGTCAAAGTGAGCCTTGATCTTGGCCTTGCGCTCCTCGTGACGACTCTTGAGGTCGGCCTTGCGATCCGCCCTGAGCTTTGCGTGGGCCTGACGCATGGCCTCGTCCTGTAGCTGGTACGCACGGTCGACCTCGCTCGCGATGACTGCGGAGTCATAGCGCAGGATCGTGGTGTCAAACTGCTTGAGTGCGGCGTCAAATGCGGGCTCCTCCTCGCGGACGAGGGCGATGATGGCAACCTCGCCGGCATAGGTCTTGGAGGCCAGGAGCTCGAGCGCGGTCATCTCGTTGACTGTGTCGTCAGTGTCAACCATGGCGCCGACGAGCGCACCATACGACGCGCCAAGAAGCACGCCCCAGGGCCCAGCCAGGATGCCGGCAAGGGATCCAATGAGGATGCCAGCGGCGGTGTCATCGGTCTTGGTCGGGCTGATGTCAAAGCCGTCGAGGACCTTCATCTCGCCGTTCTCGTTCTTGACGAGCGCAGCCTCGGCGACGGCGTAACCCTCTCCGCCAGGGTGCTGACGCAGCTCGGTCAGGGCCTGGAACGCCTCGCTCTCGACCGAGAACAGAGACAGTATGACGTTGTCCTTTGCCATGGAATCTCCCCTCTTGTGGTTGCAAACTCCATCTATCAGCTTCGTGCTGCATTAGGAGTGTTTCAAGACACCAATCCGCGAGCGGTCATGGCAAGACCTGGTATTAGACCACGTAGAGAAGAGCGGAGAGCGTGATGCACGTCGAGCCTGCGAGGACGAACAAGTGGAAGATGAAGTGCATGTAGGGCACCTTCGTGAACGCGTAGAAGATGACGCCGAGGGAGTAGGCGATGCCGCCAGCGAGCAGGAGCCAGAAGCCGGGCGCGGGCATAAGCTCGTAGATGTCGCCAATGTGGAAGATGATGGCCCAGCCCATGGCGAGGTAGATGAGG
>CAJOGH010000195.1 GCA_905233865.1 uncultured Atopobiaceae bacterium | reverse complement strand
TGTCCCCGCTCGGCGGGGTCGGCGGCGTGGTGGAGCCGGTGCTGCCGTCGGTCGTGGTGCCGGTCTGGTCGTTCGTCTGACCGTTCATGTTGGGCGGCGTGCCACCCATACCACCGCTCGGGGGCGTAGGCATGGAGCCGTCGGTAGAGGTACCCATGCCACCGTCCGGAGGCGTGGGCATGGAGCCGTCCGTCGTGCCGCCGTTGGTGCCCGTCGTGGACTGCGTGCCTCCCATGGGGCCGCGGCCCATGGGCTGGGAGGTCTGGTCGGTCGTGGTGCCGGACGTGGGCGCCGAGGCGTCACCGTTGGTCGTGGTGCCGTTCGTATCGGTCGTGGCGTCCGTGCCAGTCGTGGTGCCGCCGCCCATGCGGCCGCCGCCCATGCCGCCGCCAGCCATGCCACCGCTGCCCGATCCGTCGGACGCGTTGAGGCCGTCATCGGCGGGCGTAATGTTCACGTCGCCACCGGTCATGTTGATGTAGAGTGCCGCGATGCCCTCGTAGCATGAGGGAATCTGGATGGTGCCGCCGCACACGTTGCAGGTCTGGCCAGCCTTGATGCCGTGGTGGCCGCTCTCGGTGCCCGTGCTCAGGGTGAGGTTGCCGCCCACGACGGTGACGTCGCCAGGGCTCACGATGCACTCGTCGGCAGCCTTCACGTTGATGGTGCCAGACTCCACGTAGACCCATGAGCCGTCATTGTCGCTCGCCAGGCCGTCGTCCTTGGCGTCGACCTCAATCGAGGCGTTGCACACGCGCAGGCTGTCGTTGGCGTGAAGGCCGTCGGTAGGTGCGGACACCGTAAGGTTGCCGCCCGTCACCACAAGGTCGTCGTTGGCAGAGATGCCGTGCTTGTAGCCGGCGGTGACCGCAAGCGAGCCAGAGCCGTTGATGGTCAGGTCGTCGTGGGCAAAGATCGCGCCGTCGACGCCGTCCTCGAGCGCGGTGGCCGACATCTGCGCGCCAGAGGTCAGCACGTTGGTGCTGCCGGAGGCCAAGGTGAGGAAGACCTTGTCGGCCTGGTCGACCGTGAGGCAGGCGTCGTTATCGCGCGTCACGGTCACACCGTCGAACATGACCCACACCTTGGAGTTGTCGTTGGCGGACACGTGGATGGTGCCGCCCTCGAGCGTGCCGCTCACCACGTAGTTCCCCGAGGCGCCAATGAAGACGTCCGTGCCGGAGGTGTAGACGCCCGAGCCGCTGTAGCTGGCATGGTCGCCCTGGAGCTGGATCGTGGTCGCACTCGAGGTGTCCCACGAGCCATCGAGGTCGTTGGCCGTAAAGAAGGCGTCGTCAGAGTGGGCCTCGGCGTCCGTGTCGACCTTGACCACAAGGCCCAGGCGCTCGCCGTTCATGAACAGGACAGCTACGAGAACGGCAAGGATGGCGGCCGCGATGCAGATCGCGTCGAGGTTCTTGCGCGTTACCATGGCTGCCCCCTTAGCCCATGTAGTCGCCGTTGTAGCTCACGAGCACCGCGCTGTTCACACCCTGGTAGCGCACGAGCTCGTTGACAAAGTCGGTGTTGTCGTCCTTGAGACGGACCTCCAGGTTGAGCTCCACGGAGCCGGGGCGGGCGGTCTTGCTCTTGACGGTGCAGCGCTTGGTGCGGTCCTGGATGATCTGCATCATGGCCTGCTCGGTCTTGTGGTCAGCGACGTCCATGACCACGATGTAGGGTGCGCTGGCCTCCTTGCGGTTGGCAAAGATGAGGATGATGATGCCGATAAAGACGCTGCCCAGGACCGCAAGCGGTATCATGCCGGCGGCAAGGACGATGCCGGCCGCGATGGACCAGAACAAGAACGCGATGTCGAGCGGCTCCTTGATGGCCGTGCGGAAGCGGACGATGGACAGGGCGCCGACCATACCAAGTGACAGCACGACGTTGCTGGTGACCGCGAGGATGACGAGCGTGGTGATCATCGTGAGCGCCACGAGGGTCACGCCAAAGGTCGACGAGTACATGACGCCCGCATAGGTCTTGCGGTAGATGAGGTAGATGAAGAGGCCGATGAAGAACGAGAGGGCCAGGGCGACGACCATGTCAAGGACGCTCACCGCGGTCACGTTTTCCAAGAAGCTCGAGTTGAAGATGTCGCTGAAGGTCATGGCTGCTCCTTACGTTGGGGGGTGTCGGTTCCAGTGGAGGGGTCGTGCTGGGACGTGCTCTTATCCGTATATGCGGCATTGCGCGTACTTGGAAAACGCGGTCACGCGGCGCCCGGGGGTCTGGACGCAGTCGCGGATGATGGAGGGCAGGAAGTCGTCCCACTTGACCTCAAGGAGGATGGGCGCGTCGCCCGCGGGGACGAGCGTGCAGCCCGCGTTGAGGAAGTCGGTCGAGCCCATGCCCGTGCGAAGGTCATAGTCAAAGGTCACGCGGACGTTGCCCGGCGCGTACACATAGGGCTCGCGGGTGTACTCCACGATGGTCTTGGGGCGGAGCTGCTGGTAGTGCATCTTGCAGTAGAGCTCCTGGATGAGGGCGTCGTCGGTTCCCATCATCCAGCTGAGGTCGCCCTGGACGATGCCATCCACCTGCTCGGGCGTGAGGCGCGTGTGGTACTTGGTGCCCAGGTCGCGCAGCTTGGACTTCTTCTCCAGCTGGATGAAG
>CAJOGH010000194.1:4924-8460 GCA_905233865.1 uncultured Atopobiaceae bacterium | reverse complement strand
GCGGTGCAGTGGAAGTACAGCGGTGCGTCCCCGTTGGCCATGTGGGCCATGAGCGCCTTGAACGCCGGCACGTCGTGGATCATTGTGGAATAGAGCCGCGCCATGCCCTCGTCGAGGTCGTCGAGGGTGCCCAGCTCGCGGTACAGGCGATCGATGCCCGCAGGTGAGAAGTCCACTTCCTCGCCGTCGTCCCAGCGCATGCCCGCCATGCGCTCGTAGTGCGCGCCGGCGGGAACGTAGTCGGGCGTGTCTTGCGCCTCAAAGCGCGAGCGGAGGTCAAAGACGAGCTTCAGGCCCATCTGGTCGACGCGCTGCCGCTCGTCATCGCTGAGGCCGGCGAGGGCCGAGCCGCGGTACAGCAGTCCGTGGCGGACGCGACGGCCGTCGCGCGCCTCAAGGCCACCGAGCTCGCGGAGGTTGAGGTCGAGCGAGAATCCTGCCAGGTGGCCGGGGTCGGCGAGTGCGCGCCGCTGTGCCTCGGCGGGATGTTCCATGTGGCCGGCCATGCTACTCGGCCTGCCCAAGGAGCTCGACGACGTCCCAGTCGATCTGCGAGGCGGCGATCATGTCGGCGTTGGCAAAGACGCAGCGGCCCAGGCTCTCGCGGAACGCCTGGACGCCGTCGGCCAGTGCGCGGACGTCGTCGGCGGTCGTGCGCAGGATCTCGTCGCGCGTGCGGCGCCTGAGCTCGGGGTCGCGGTCGCAGTAGCGGCCGATGTCCAGACGGCGCGCGAGGGCGCGCGGCTTGACGGGGGCGTCGATGCCCGCGACGGTGGAGACGATATAGCCCACGAGGTCCTCGTCGGTGGGGTCCCAGGAGCGCAGCCATGCGGCGGCCTGGCCCATGCGCTCGAGCGACGCGTCGATGTTGGGGTCGCGGTAGGTGTAGAACATCATGCGCATGGCCGGCGAGCACCTAAAGCCGCAGCCGTAGGCACCGCCCTTGACGCGCACCTCGTTCCACAGGTAGTCGTAGGACAGCGCCCGGCTGGCCACCTTCCAGGCGCCCGAGAACTCCAGGCCCAGGTCCTGCCCGTTGGCAAAGGTCCCGGTGTAGCTCACGTTGGAGGGCACCACGAACGCCTCATTGCGGGCCTCGGGCTCAGGCACCACCAGGGCGTCGTCGCCGCGTCCCTTGGGCAGGCCGAGGGTGCCCGCGGCGTTCAGGTAGCGCTTGAGGTCCTCGCCCGTGCCGGTAAAGCTGAGCTCGACATTGCCCGCTCGGAAGAGCTTGGCGGCCACCGAGCGAAGGCGCTTGACGAGCTCGGAGGAGCGGTTGTCGTAGTCGTCCAAAAGGTCGCGGACAAAGAGGTAGTAGTCAATCCCTGAGCTCTTCTCGGAAGCAAGGTAGGACTTTGAGAAGTACGACGAGGCGCGCGTCATCGCGATGCTGTGGCCCGCGCCCACGAGCGCCTGCTCAATGCCTACGCGGACCTGCGTGAGGATGGCGCGGATGCGGTCGGGGTCATTGAGGTCCGTGGTGGTCAGGACCTCCTGGATGGCGTTGGCCGCCACCTCGACGTTCTCGGAGAGCATGCTCGCGCCCACGACGAAGGCCGCCGTAGGGGAAGATGTGCATCTCGGCAAAGGACGCAAACGAGCCCAGATTGCGCTCCAGGTAGGTGTCGAGCTCCGTGGCGGTGTGGGATGCGGTTCCCAGCTTGCCCAGCACCTTGGCGAGGACGGTCGCATAAGGCAGGTCCTCCCAGTCAAGGCAGCTCATGTCAAAGTAGTGGTAGACGTAGGCGATGCGGTGGGTCTCGAGGTCGTGGTGATAGCAGGGGAGGGCTCCCTCGACGAGCTCGGGCTGAGGGTACTCGCGCATCTCGCCGATGTCACTAAGGGCCAGGCGCGGAAGACGGGCTAGGTCGGCCGGGTCGTCGGCGCGCTCCTGTTCCTCGCGCAGGGCGGCGACCTCCTCGCGCACGGCGGTGCGCTCGGCGTCGTCCATGGTCTCCAGGCGCTGCGCGAGCTCGGCCGCCTCGTCGGCCGCGTCGCCCTCGCGCACGGGCACGAGCTCCACGCGCGCGTTGTGGGCGCTGTCGCACACGACCTCGGCCAGCAGGCGCTCGAAGCCGCCGTCCTCGACCATGGCGGTGACCGTGGCCAGGGCGTCCTCGTAGCCAAGGAAGTCAAAGGGGCGCTCGTCGTCGTAGAGCCAGCTGCTCATGGCCTGGATGGACAGGGCGATGCCGGTGGGGTAGTAGCCCCAGTCGCCCTCGCGCAGGTTGAAGGTCGCGCTGGCGATGCTCGCCTCCAGGCTCTCGCGGGGGATGCCCTCGCGGACCAGGCGCGCGCACTCGCTGCGCACGGCCTCCTCAAAGGCGTCGGCCATCTTTGGCTTGGCGCCCTTGAGCTCAAAGAGGGCCATGAGCTGGAGCTGACCGTCCATGCTAAAGCCCACGACGTCGGAGCCCATGTCGCGGGCGAGCAACGCGCGCTTGAGAGGCGCCTCGTTGGACCCCATGAGGGCGTCAAAGAGGATCTCCATCGCAAGGGCGCGCGTGCGGTCCGTGGCGTCACCCGCGCCAAAGGCAAGGCCCACGAGGGCGTTCTCGGGTGCGGTCGCCATGGTCACCTGGATGGGCTCGGGGCAGACGGGCTCCTGGCGCTCGAGCGGGTTGGGCGCGCCCGCTCCGCGGTCCGGCGCCTTGTCAAAGCGCTTGCCCACAAAGGCGAGCTCGCGGTCAATGTCCAGGTCGCCGTAGAGGATGGTGTAGCTGTTGGACAGGCTGTAGTGGCGCGCGTGGTTGTCCAGGAACTGCTCGTAGGTGAGGGTGGGGATGGCGCGCGGGTTGCCGCCGGACTCATGCCCGTAGGCGGTGCTGGGGAACATCTGCGCGTTGATGCGCTGGATGAGCATGTCGTCGGGGTCGGACAGCGCGCCCTTCATCTCGTTGAAGACCACGCCGTTGTAGGTCAGGCGCTCGTCTGTGCCCTCGCCCTCCAGCTCGTAGTGCCAGCCCTCCTGCTCAAAGATGCGCGGACGGGTGTAGATGTTGGGGCGCAGGACCGCGTCGAGGTAGACGTCCATGAGGTTCTCGAGGTCCTTGACGTTCGTGGAGGCCACGGGGTACATGGTCTTGTCGGGGAACGTCATCGCGTTGAGGAACGTGTTCATGGACGTCTTGATCAGGTTGACGAACGGCTCCTTGACCGGGAAGCGCTCCGACCCGCACAGGACCGAGTGCTCCAGGATGTGGAAGACGCCGGTGTCGTCGGCGGGCGGCGTCTTGAAGCTGATGGCAAAGGAGCGGTTGGTGTCGTCACAGGCGACCCACGCCAGGCGCGCGCCGGTCGCGTCGTGGCGCATGAGGTAGCCGCAGCCCTCAAGCTCGGGGATGGGCTGCACGGAGATGACGGTGAAGCCCTGTCGCTTGGCTCCAGCGGTCAGAGTCGGGTCGGGCTGGGCAAAGCGACTGTTCATGGGCGTGTCCTCTGTGGTCGTGGTCTCCCTAGATGAGGTTCATCTGGGCGAGGGTGGTCGAATACCAAAAGTCGGAGTTGGGCGGGCAGTACTTCTGCGCCGCGGCCAG
>CAJOGH010000194.1:2221-4873 GCA_905233865.1 uncultured Atopobiaceae bacterium | reverse complement strand
GTCCCAGTCAGGCCAGCTCTTGCTGCCCCAGCCCCAGGCGTTGTGAGGCAGGAAGCACACGGCACCCTTGCTGCTCTCCGTGCAGGAGATGGCCGGCGACCAGCGCGGGTCCACGTTGTAGTCGTAGGCGGCCTCGGCAAAGGTGCGGCCGTGGCCGGACAGCGGGGAGCCGGACAGGTAGTCGTCAATGCGGCCGGCCCACTGGTTGACGAAGGCCTCACGGTCGCCGCCGACGCTGGGGATGTTGTCGTTGGTCTGGGTGGGAGCCTCGACCGTGGCGGTGGTGCCGGTGGAGGTGGTAAAGGTCTGCTGGGCCTCCGCGGCCTTCTGGGCGGCGGCAAGCGCGGCCGCGGCAGCTTCCTCCTCGGCCTTCTTGCGGGCGATGGCGGCCTGCTGGGCGGCCTCGCGCTTCTCGTTGGCGTCCTTGAGGGCGGTCTCGGTCTGCGCGAGCTGCTCCATCTCCTCGTTCTTCTGGGTCTCCAGGGAGGCGCGCTGCTGGTTGAGCTCGTCCTGCGCCTGCGTGAGGCCCGAGATGGCCTCGGTGTGCTTGCCCTGGATGATGTCGAGGTACTGCAGGGTGGAGAGGAAGTCGTAGAAGTCCTCGGACGATAGGATCGCCTCGATGAGGCCGGTCATGCCCTGCTGCATCTTGTACGAGGAGCGGATGGCGTTGCTGGCCCCCTCGCGCATCTGCGGGAGCTCGGCCTCAAGCTCGCCGATGCGAGACTCGGTCTGGTCGATCTTCTCCTGGGTCTCGTCCGCCTGCGCTTTGGCGTCGTGGTAACGCTCCTGGGCTGCGGTGACGGCAGCCTGAGCGTCTTCGAG
The DNA here is from genome assembly GCA_905233865.1 of uncultured Atopobiaceae bacterium. Taxonomy (GTDB): domain Bacteria; phylum Actinomycetota; class Coriobacteriia; order Coriobacteriales; family Atopobiaceae; genus CAJOGH01. The sequence goes on along the minus strand of CAJOGH010000194.1, from coordinate 4,048 downwards.
CTCATCGGCACGTGCGATGCATGCGGGTGCTGCAAGGGCGGTTGCGAGTGCGATGGCGGCGCTTGCTGCTGCGATTCGTGTGAGGTTGGTGTTGTTGGTACGCACAGACTCTCCTGGTCGGGCCGCTTGCCGCCAGTTCATGGCAAGTTGGGCCGTTTCTGTAGCTTGTCTAGGATACCGTAGTCACGCGCCGTTCCACAAACATCCATATGAGAGGGGCCTGTGACGGGCGCTGTGGCGTCGCTCGTTGCCACCCCGGAGCGTCAAGTGGTGCTTTTGGCGCCGTTTCTGTTCGAGATGACGCGCGAGGGTGGCAGTCTGGCGGGTCATTTTGCGCACGGGTGCGAGTGGCTTTGCAAACGAGCAGGTCAGGGGAGTGCGCTCTTATCGGCCGGACGACAAGAGCATGCGAGATGCCAGAAATCGCCACCCCGGCGCGTCATTTGGAACATGATCGGGCCCAAATGCACGATATGACGCTCGAGGGTGGTTGTGGCCGGACGGGGCCGCGGTCGGTCGCTAATGCAGGAAGAAGTAGAGCGCGACGGCGACGCCCAGGACGATGCGGTACACGCCAAAGGGCTTGAAGTCGTGCTTCTTGACGAAGTCCATGAGGAAGCGGATTGAGAGCATGGACACCACGAAGGCCACCGCGCAGCCCACGAGCAGGATGGCGGTCTGCTCGCCGGTGAAGGTGTTGCCCTTGAGGAAGAACTTGACCAGGCGCAGGCCGCTCGCGCCCACCATCACGGGGATGGCCAAAAAGAAGGTGAACTCGGCTGCCGCCGTGCGTGAGCAGCCCAGAAGCAGGCCGCCGATGATGGTGGAGCCGGAGCGCGACGTGCCGGGCACCATGGACAGCACCTGGAACAGGCCGATGCCAATGGCGCGCTTCCAGTCGATGTCGTCGACGGTCTGGCAGTCGGCGTAGACGTCGGCGAGCTCGGCGTCGCCCATGCCGTCGGTGGCGGGGAGCTTGGTGGCAAAGTGCGCGCCGTGGTAGCCGGCGCTCGTGCTGGCCACGGTCCCGCCGATGGCAAGCTCGCGGGCGCGTCGCTCGCGGACGGTCTCCATCACGATGAAGATGATGCCGTAGACGACCAGCGCCGCCGCGATCACGTAGGGGCTGCCCAGGTGCTCCTCCATCCAGTCATCCAGCGGGATGCCGATGACGGCGGCGGGAAGGCACGCGACGATGACCTTGGCCCACAGCTTCCAGGTGTCGCTGCGCTCGTCGGCGTCCTTGGAGGGGGAGAGCGGGTTGAGCTTGCCGGCGAACATCACGCACACGGCGAGGATGGCGCCAAGCTGGATGACCACGAGGAACATGTCCCAGAAGTCCTTGGGCTGGTTGAGCTTCACGAAGTTGTCAAGCAGGATCATGTGGCCGGTGGACGAGACGGGCAGCCATTCGGTGATGCCCTCGACCAGGCCAAACAGTGCCGCTTTGATGAGCTCGATGAAGTCCAACGTTCCTCCTGCCATAAGGTTTGCCCCGCCATTATAGATGCCGTTTTGAGCCGTCACACATTCCCGATTTTGTCCCTCTTCTGTGCGATGCTGGGCGAGCGAGGACCGCGCGGCTCCGCGTGCCAAACTAGAAGGACTGTGACTGACGAATCGGGAAGGTCAACGATGCACCGCATCCTCTTTGTGTGCCATGGCAACATATGTCGCTCCACCATGGCGGAGTTCGTCATGCGCCACCTGGTGGAACAGGCCGGGCGCAGCGACGAGTTTGAGATCGACTCCGCTGCCACGAGCCGCGAGGAGCTGGGCAACGACGTGCACCCCGGCACGCGTGCCAAGCTCGAGCGCATGGGCGTC
>CAJOGH010000194.1:0-2187 GCA_905233865.1 uncultured Atopobiaceae bacterium | reverse complement strand
TCATCGAGGCCGTGGGCAGTGCTCCGATCGCCTTGGTCGCGTCCTGGGCCGCGAGGTGGTCGACTCTGACCAGGTGCGCCTGCTGCTCGACTGGTCGGACGCGCCGCGTGACATCGCGGACCCCTGGTACACGGGCAACTTTGACCAGACCTACGACGACGTCCTCGAGGGTTGCGAGACCCTCCTGGCGGCGCTTGACTAGTACGTGGCCGGCGCGCCGCCGCCGTGCCCAACCGCTTGGGAGACACACATGACAAGCACCATTGACCTTGACAGCCTGAACCCCGCGCAGCGCGAGGCCGTCGAGTGCACGCAGGGCCCGCTGCTCGTGCTTGCGGGCGCCGGCTCCGGCAAGACGCGCGTGCTCACCTACCGCATCGCACACATGGTCGCCGACGAGGGCGTGCGCCCCTGGCAGATCCTGGCCATCACCTTTACGAACAAGGCGGCTGCCGAGATGCGCGAGCGCCTGTCACGCCTGATGCCTGAAGCTGGTCGCGGCATGTGGGTGTGCACCTTCCATGCCATGTGCGTGCGGATGCTGCGCGAGGACGGCGACCGCCTGGGCTACGGGCCCAACTTTTCCATCTATGACGATGACGACTCCAAGCGCCTGGTCAAGGCCATCATGTACGACCTGGACATGGACACCAAGCGCTTCTCGGTCAACATGGTCCGCTCCAAGATCAGCGCTGCCAAGAACGCGCTCGTGAACGCCGAGGAGCTTGAGGCCCAGGCCTCCGACCCCAACACGCGCGCCGCCGCCCGCGTCATGTACGAGCTCGAGCGCCGTCTGCGCCGTGCCAACGCCATGGACTTTGACGACCTGCTGGTCAACGCCTTTGAGCTGCTGAGCCGTCACGAGGACGTGCTCGCTCGCTACCAGCAGCGCTTCCAGCGCATCAGCGTGGACGAGTACCAGGACACCAACCACGTCCAGTACGCCATAACCAAGCTCCTGGCCGCCAGCCATCACAACCTCATGGTCGTGGGCGACGACGACCAGTCCATCTACTCATGGCGTGGCGCCGACATCCGCAACATCCTGGAGTTCGAGAAGGACTACCCCGAGGTGCACGTGGTCAAGCTGGAGGAGAACTACCGCTCGACCGGCCACATCCTGGGTGCCGCCAATGCGGTCGTGGCCAACAACGCCCACCGCAAGGACAAGCGTCTCTTTACCAGCTCCGGCGATGGCGAGAAGGTGCCGACGAGCGCGATGAGGGCCGCTGGGTGGGCGCCGAGATCGACAAGCTCCACGACGCCGGCACCTCCTACGACGACATCGCGGTCTTCTATCGCACCAACGCGCAGTCGCGCATCCTGGAGGACATGTTCCTGCGCGCCGGCGTTCCCTACCGCATCGTGGGCGGCACGCGCTTCTTTGACCGCGCGGAGATCCGCAACGTGCAGGCTTACCTCAAGCTCGTGGTCAATCCCAACGACGACGTGAGCGCCCTGCGTGTGGTCAACACTCCGCGCCGCGGCGTGGGCACCACGTCGGTCCAGCGCATCCAGGACTACGCGCGTCAGCGGGGCATCTCGTTCTTTGCCGCGGCGCAGGCATGCGTTGCGGAAGGTGGGCTCTTGTCGGCAAAGGCACGAAACGGCCTGGCCGACTTCGTGGCCGCGGTCGAGGTGGGCCGCACGGCGTCCGGCGAGCTCGCCAAGGTGGTCGAGGCCATCGTGGACAAGGCGGGACTCATCCGCGCCTACGAGGCCGAGGGTACGGTGGAGGCCCAGTCACGCATCGAGAACATCAACGAGTTTTTGTCTGTGGCCGCGGACTTTGACGCGACCCACGACGACGCCGTGAGCACGCTCGAGTCGCTGGAGCAGCTGCGCGCCGCGGGTCAGACGGACATCCAGCCTGGCCTGGGGGCCAACCCGCTTCTTGCCTCCGCGCCGCCGGTGCCCATGGCTCCTGCCGTCGCGCCCGAGCCCGCGCAGCCCCAGGCGCAGGACGCTGGCACCGTGAACGTCGCGTCCGCCCAGCTGCCCGCCTTCATGGAGTGGCTGGCCCTTCGCTCCGACCTTGACAGCCTGGCGGGCTCCACGTCCTCCATCACGATGATGACCATCCACTCGGCCAAGGGTCTGGAGTTCCCGGTCGTGTTCGTGACTGGCATGGAGGAGGGCATCTTCCCGCACATGCGCTTTGACTCCGACCCCTCTAACGTGGAGGAG
>CAJOGH010000193.1 GCA_905233865.1 uncultured Atopobiaceae bacterium | reverse complement strand
AAAGTGCTGCTCGTCATGAAGGGCGCGCAGCTGACGCGCGACTGCCGCCGCCTCATAAGCAACACGGTCGTCGGCGCCACCGCCACAGGTAAGCACGAACCGGGCGCGCTCGGCATCTCCTATGTCCCATGCCCCACGGCGCGTGTCCTCGCTGCAGGCCTCCAGGTGCAGGCAGTCGCCATGGATGGGCGAGTCGTCCGCAAAGATGGTGTCGACCATGTCCAGGATGGCATGGTGGCTGCGGTAGTTGGTCCCCAGCTGCTTGACCAGATCAGGGCACACGTCCTCAATCTCGGCACGCTTGCGCCTGAACACGTCCACGTCGGCGCCGCGGAAGCGATAGATGGACTGCTCCGCGTCGCCCACAGTGGCAAGGGCACGCTCGCCCTCCCCTGACAGCATACGCACAAGCTCCACCTGCTGGCTGGCGGTGTCCTGGAACTCGTCGACCATGACCAGGCCAAAGCGGCCCATCATGTCCTCGCGCACCGTCTGGTTGTCGCGCAGGGCCTCGTAGGTCCGCGCAAGCAGGTCGTCGTTGTCCAGGCAGGAGCGTTCCTGCTTGAGGCGCGCGTACTCTTCCTGCGTGGCACGCGCCAGCTCCATCACGCCCTCGATCTCGTTGGCATGGATGGCCAGGAAGGCATCACTCACGAACGCGGCATGGGCGGCTATTGCAAGGTTGACCTCGTCGATGAAGGCATAGTTCTTCTGGTTGGAGCCTGGTCTGCGCGGCACGCCCACGCGGTCCACGAACACCGCGAGCTCCTCGTCGGTCGTGGGCACGGCATAGGTCTCCAGGAAGGCCGCCGACTCGGCGCAGCCAGAGCCTAACTTCCCGCTCGCGTCCTTGCCCAGCGCCTGAAGCAGCCCCTTGAGCTGGCCCAGGTGGTCTGCGGGCGCAGGCTCCACGAGCCTCATGCTGTCAAAGCCATGCTCCAGGCCAGCGGCCTTTTCCATAAGAGTGAAGACGGCACCGGCAAGCCCGGCGTCGTTGACGTCCGAGAGGGGAAACACACGCATGATGCGACGGATGCGCTCGTCGTCATCGGCGGACGCAATCACGTTGCTCAGCGCACGCTGGCGAAGCTCCTCGACCTCACCGAGCACCGTGAAGTTGGGGTCCAGGCCCAACTCCAACGCATGCTCCTTGAGGATGCGCGAGCACATGCCATGGATGGTGGATATCCAGGCGTCATCCACGCCCAGCGCGTCCTCCACGCGCCCGGCCTCCAGCAGGGCGGCACGGATGCGCTCCTTGAGCTCGCCCGCCGCCTTGTTCGTAAAGGTGATGGCACAGATGTTGTCGATGGAGTCCGCCACGGGAGCGGGCGGGTTGTCCACGCCCTCCACGGGCACGCCAAGCGCCAGCAGCACACGGCGGACGAGGGTGAAGGTCTTGCCCGAGCCCGCACCCGCGGCCACGAACAACGGTCCCTCGAGCGTCGTGGCAACGGCCTTCTGCTCCTTGTTGAGTCCCATCTAGTGCCTCCTCTCGCAAAAGAGCAGCGGGCAGTATGCGCATGAGCCCGTAAGCTCGTCAGGCTCCACATCACCGCTCGCAATGTCGTCAAATGCGCGGTACACGCTCTTCTCGGTACGATCCATGAGCTCCTCAAAGGTCATCGATCCCTCGTGCTCGGTCCTCCTCTTTGCCTTGCCCGGGAAGCTGCTCACGCCCGTGCCGTCCAACTCGCCGCGGTCCACGGTCACGTCAGAGGCGGCGCCGTTCATGACCGGACCGCTCGTGCCAAAGTAAAGGGCGGCCACGGCATGGATGGGGCCATCGGCGACAAGGGCGCGCTCCACCGCGCGGGCGTACACCAGGGTCTGCACCTTGGGTGACTCGTCCGGCTTGTTCTGCGGGACCCAGTCGTCTGCCAGCTCCTCGTCCTCCCCCAGCGTCATCGTGGGGTCCTTGAGCGAGTAGGCAGCCAGGTTGCGACGGTGCTTGTAGTCGATCACCGCCGCGAGCCGCGTTGTGCCGTCATGGTCAAACCCAAGGTCCACACGGTCGATGCGCCCGCCCAGGCGCCTGCCCGCATACGTCACGCCGGCCTTGTCAAAGGAGTACTCAAAGAGGCTGGGCTCAAAGCTACCGAGCACGTCCGCCTCGTAGGCAACCGCCTCGCGCAGCACCGCCAGGAGCTGGTCCATCTGGGCCCGCTCAAGGCTCGTGAGCGGCACGTAGGGAGACTGGACGCGACCCGTGGGCTCGGGGCCGGATGCATGACGCCCACGACGGTGCTCTCGTGCCATCTGCCAGAACACCTCGTCGATAAGAGCCTTGCGGTCCTGGCCCTCACAGACGCCGCCCGGCGCCGTGATCACGTGCAGGCGCTGCATGACGTCGTGGACAAAGGTACCGCGCTCCACCGGGGTAAAGCCCGAGCGCACCTCAACCTTGCCCACGCGGTTCCCCACGAGCCATCCCATGGGACAGGCCAGCAGGGACTCGATCTGCGAGGCGCTCATGCTCGCGGGACGAGCCACCACCTCGCCGTCTGCCAGTGCGGCGCGGGCGTCCGTGAGGAGCCAGCCTGCCACAGGCGCGTCCAGGTGCCATGGGTCGGCAAGGTCAACCTCATGGCGGGTTGCGTCCGCGCCCGCACCCTTGCACACGTTGTCAAAGAGGGTGCCCTCGTGGGCGACC
>CAJOGH010000192.1:2752-3755 GCA_905233865.1 uncultured Atopobiaceae bacterium | reverse complement strand
TGGCTTCCTTCGTCGCCGGCTTCACCTCGAACGGGACCGTCGGATAGAGGGAGCGGACGAACAGGTACTGCGCATCGGACAGGTAGCCGCGCCAGTACGGAAGCTCCGTCGCAAAGTGTCTGGTGTCCAGGAACTTGACGGAGGACGTCAGGTCCGGCACCTCGAAGCCCCGGTCGCGCAGCCTCGCAAAGCGCTGCAGCAGCACGGCCGTGATGACCGGCGAGGACTCCATTCCCTCGAACCAGCCGAAACCGCCATCGTTGTTGCGGCAGGCGAGGACTTTTTCGAGGAGCTCCCCGGCGCCTTCGGCGAGATTCCCGGTCGAGCCGGGAATGACGGAAGTCAGCAGCCGGACGTAGTAGGCCTCGGAGAGGGAGAGGACGTCCTTGCCTTCCGGATCCACTTTGGCGGGGATGGCGGCGCGGACGAGGTCCAGGAGGGTGGTTTCGGTCAATGCGGCCTCGGAGGCAGGCACATTGACGAAGCGGGCGCGGAGCTCCGCCAGGAGCGTCTCGCGGCTCATGCCGGCCCGGAGGACGGCGGAATGGGCCTCGGTGAGGGTCTGAACGGGTTTCTGGACCGGAACCGGCAGGAAGACGGCGTCGGAGAACTCGTCGGCGGCGAAGACGACCTTGAAGCCGAGGGTTTCGACGGCCGGCACGCGGACCGGGAAGCGGTGGCTTTCCGTGCCGCCGGCCGGGACCGTCATGGCGACGCGCTGGACGCCGATCGGCTCCACGCCTTCATATTCCTTGGAAGGATAGGTATACAGGTACAACCAGCCGGAAACCGGCTTGTCGGTGTTGCTGGACACGCTGGCAGCCACCTCGTAGGTGTCGCCCACATAGAGGAACTGCGGTTCCACGACCGCCACCTTCACGGGCACGCTCACGACCATCTCCTCGCGGAGATAGGTGTTCCGCATCCCCTTGTCGTGGGCATACAGCGCCACGTAGTAGGTGGAGAGTTTGTCGGACGTACTGAACGTGAAGGAGAGGTTGCC
>CAJOGH010000192.1:0-2699 GCA_905233865.1 uncultured Atopobiaceae bacterium | reverse complement strand
GGTCACCTCGGGCGCAACTACCTCGGCCTCGACCGCTTCATCCGCCGTAGCGGACTGCTTCATCATCATGGGCGCTTCCGCCAGGACCATCCGGTCCTCCAAGGCGCCGTTGGCAGAGCGGACGGACATCCGGGCCCCGTATCCGGCCACGACCGTCTCTTCCAGGACCAGTTCATCGTCAAACGGATTGTCCCCGCTTACCCGGCCGCAGACTACGACCTCGTCTACAGCAAGCTGGGCGCTGACGGTGTTGTCGCCAACGCGACCCCTGTTGTCGACGAGGCGGGCCAGCCCGCGTCGCCCATCGACGTGGGCACGTACGTGGTCCGCGCCAAGGGCACGGGCACCAACAACCTCTCTGGCGTTTCGGATAACACCTATAGGCTCTTCTCGATAGTCAAGGCCACCTATGACATGTCCGGCGTGGACTACGTGATCGACGACCACGTCTATGACGGCGCTAACCACGGCGGCCGCGTGGACGGTAAGCCCGTGGGCAAGACGCGCGACGGCGTGGTTGAGACTGAGGTCGTCGCCAGCATCACCTATGCGGGCACCTACAAGGTCGGCACGAGCACTGGCACCGAGGAGCGCTCGTACGGGTCGGCGGCGGAGGCCAACACGGCCCCGACCGAGGCTGGCACGTACACGGTGACCTTCACCTGGCTCAACGCCAACGACAACTACAACCCGATAGCCACAGTCACGCGCCCGCTCACCATCACCCCGCAGAAGCTCGTGAGCACGGAGATTCCCAACTTCGAGTTCGACGGCACGGCGCACGAGACGGTCACGCAGGTGACCGACGCCGCGGGCAACCAGATCGCGATGACCAACGGCGCTGGCAAGTACAACTGGACCATCGTCTACGCCGGCCAGACCAACGTGGGCACCGCCACGGCGTCCGTCACCGGACAGGGCAACTACGTGGGCAGCACGTTCAACACCGAGTTCCAGATCACGGCGCGCCCGGTGCGCATCGTGCCCGACTCCGGCCAGGGCAAGGTCTACGGCGAGTTCGACGCCGACACCACGCTCGTGGGCAAGGTGTTCTACAACGGCGAGGACACGACTAAGCCCGCCTTCCCGATCAACCACGAGCACGACCTGGATGACCCGCAGACCGAGAAGATCGAGTTCCAGCGCGTGCGCGCGGAGGCTGACTCCACCAACGACCCCGCCGATGACTACGAGATCTCGGTCAAGAGCTACTTCGCCAACCCCAACTACGAGGTCACGCTGGGCACGGCCATCTATACCATCGCGCCGCTGTCTGTCACGGCTGGCCAGCTCTACGTGGATGGCACCTACACCTACACGGGCCTCGACCAGCGCGAGCTCATCGACGCGAACACGTCGCTGGAGGCCAAGACCGAGAAGATGTCCGACTACAAGGTGATCGACAAGTCCGACTACGACCTTCGCTGGTACACCAACGAGGCTTGCACCACCGAGGCGGCCAAGAACGACGACGGCACCTACAACATCACCAACGTGGGCACCTACTGGGTCAAGGCGTACGGCAAGAAGAACACCAAGGACGTGACCTCCACACCGGCAAGCGTGACCATCAAGCCGCTCGCCTACAACATGGCCGGCGATGACGACAGCCCTGCGGTCGAGTTCGCCAACGTGCGTGAGACCTACAACGGGGGTACGCACACCACTGCCGTGGTCAACACCCCGCTGGACGCCTTCGGCCAGCCGGTGTCCACCGAGACGCTGTATGCCACCCTGTCCTACGAGGGCACGTACCGCGCCTACGAGTACGACGACGAGACCGAGACCGGCAAGACCGTCGAGCTGCCGTACGGTCCCACGGACGTCGTGCCCACCGAGGCCGGCACCTACACGGTCACGGCCACCTGGACCAACAGCGACGGCAACTATGTCACCCCCGAGCCCATGACGTCCACGCTGACCATCGTCCCGCGCGAGCTGGACTCCGTGACCATTGGCTCCTTCGAGTACACCACGAAGCCCATCATTCCCGGTGCTGACAGCGACGTGAGCGTCCTTGCCAAGGGCGACCCGATTGATGGCTCTGACGAGACGCCCGAGCCGCTGCCGGTCGAACGCACGGTCGGCGACGGTGACAACGTCAAGACCAACTGGAGCATCGAGTACTCCAACAACGTCAACGCCGGCACCGCCACGGCCGTCGTCACTGGCCAGGGCAACTACCGCGGCACGCTCAACGGCAGCTTCGAGATCACGCCCACCTCGCTCGCCGAGGCCTCGATCACCATCGACAACCAGTACTACGCCGGCTCGCCGGTGTACCCGGAGCCCGTGGTCGACCTGGGCGGCCTCTTTGGCGAGCTGCAGCGCAACCGCGACTACACCGTCGGCTTCACCACGGTGGGCGGCACCGAGGAGACCGAGAACATCCAGTCGCCGGGTGCCTACACGGTGCACATCCACGGCATCAACAACTACAAGGACGAGGCCACGGCTGACTTCCGCGTGAGCAAGGCCAGCACTGGCGGCGGCGGTGCGTACGTCGCCACCCGTCTGCCCATGTACCGTCTGTACAACCCCAACAGCGGCGAGCACTTCTACACCGCCAGCCAGCTGGAGCGCAACACGCTCATCGAGGTCGGCTGGAGCTACGAGGGCATCGGCTGGTACGCGCCCAACACCTCCTCCACGCCGGTCTACCGCCTGTACAACCCCTACAGCGGCGACCACCACTACAC
>CAJOGH010000191.1:2688-5398 GCA_905233865.1 uncultured Atopobiaceae bacterium | reverse complement strand
GATCCGCGGAGCGCCCCGCCGGGCCAGCTCTGCAGAGAAGCGGCTGTTCGGGCAGCCCTTGTTGGCTCGAAGAGATCGTTTCGGCCTGCCGCGCGGGCCCGCCGGCCGTTGGCCCCTCGCGCGCGGGGAGGTGCCCGGGCCCTCGCTCGTCGTCGTGTCCGCTTGTGCACACGCCATAGCGTCCCGTGTGCACAAACGGACAAGAGCGGCGCCATACGGCCAACCTCGTGTCCGACTTTGCACACGCCATAAGGCGGCGTGTGCACAAACGGACACGTCCCGTCTCCATTTGCCGCGCGAGCGTCCGCATGCGCACGCAGCCGTCCTAGTCGCGTGTGAATGCGGACATCGAGGCGCCGGGACCGGTGACCCATACTTCGGTAGCGAAATATCTTGTTGTCCTGACAAGATGAGCCAGAACTGAAAGAGGGGAACGACATGGAGTTTGAAACTTGACTGATGACCACAGGTTCCGGGTAATGGCCTGCGAGGCCATGTACGGTATCCGAGCACCGAGCGATAAGCGACGGACGAAAAGGCGGGATGGTGCACCATGAACCTGGTTGGCAAACCTTCTCAGATGGCGGTGTTCGACGCGCTGTACTCGATAGAGGCAGGAGATGGCAGGAGCGAAGCGCTGTCCGGGGACAGCTTCGGCATCGCGAGGGTGCCTACGAGCGCACGCTCATAGGCGACGGCTATCTGGCATGCGCGGAAGACCCCGCGCTTCTCGCCGCCCAATTCGACCGGATCGGATTTTCCGCCTACGATGGCGAAATGCTCTCGCGCTGCAGCGTGTTCCTGTCACACGCGCCGTCCGTCGACTTCCAGTTCGACGTCATGCCCGACGGGACCTTAGGCGACGTGTTCGGATCGTCGCTTTTGTTCAACGAGGCGAAACCTCGCGAAGCCCGCGTTTGCATGGAGGGCGGCTACGGTGGCCAAATATGCAGGACCTTACAGGAATGGAGGCTGGCAGACGAGCGCTGGAGGCTCATCGCCGGCGCGGCGTTCGCTATGAACAAGTAGTTTCCCCGTCTCTGAGGTTTGAGCCTCTCTTAAAACCACGTTGCGTGTGAGCGCATTGTTTGAATCATGTTTTGCCTGTTGTCACAGCCAAGCGAGTTCCGCAAGCGCATCTTCCGCGAGAGCGAGATGGAAGGAACATGACGGTCTCCCGTCTCCTCGCCATGGCGTGTGATAGGGTAAAAGCACTCGAATGACGGCATGCTATGATCACGTCGTGCGAACGTGACGCATGGGATATCAATCGTGTTGACCTAGTGCTGGCCAAGCAAACGTTGTCCTCGCCGCGCAATTACGCACGACGCGGTTCATCGTGCGTAATTCTTCGCAAAAGCCCAGATGCGAGAGGCTCAAACGGCCGAACTACGCACGATGGACTTCATCGTGCGTAGTGTGCTCCAAGCCACGTCGCGTCTTTTATTTGGAGGAACAAGAGCCAGCGAGAAAAGCTGTGGGATGACCTCGACGGCGCCGGGGGTGACGCTCTGGAACCCCTCTTTGCGCGGGGACTCGGAGGCTATATAATTGGAGTCATATTGACCGACGCATCGACAGGAGCGTGGTGCGTACACGAGGAGGGAGCGAGCATGTCGGAGGAACAGAAGGCGCGCGAGGAAGAGGTATTCAGCTAGGAACTGTCGGCGGACGATCTCGACGCGGCTGCGGGCGGGGACTGCGGGAACTTCGCCAGGGCCCTTGGAATGGGCACAGAGGATGCTGACAGTGAGAACTGCGTCAAGGACCACAAGCGCAACATCTACGGCGGCAACAGCTTCCCCAACTGCGCCGCAACGGTGGAGGACGGCAGCTGGTGCGGCGACAACGATGCCTGCCTCAAATCTGCGGTTCTATACAGGAGCAGCATGGTCGATCCCAACTGCGTGAAAGCCTGGCATTAGCGAACGCCGTCGTTGCGCGGCGCCGTTGCCCCGAATTTGGGCTGGGATATGAAAGCCCAGTACCGCGATCGTTACGTGGCCCCTATTATTTGGCACCCGGGTCCTCGCGCCAGGGGGGTGAGTTGGCGCCTACTCCGTAGGCAATACATTTATATGTAAGAGGTAACGATGTGCAACTACGACAGATACCCCGAGACGCGCGTGACCGGCCACGACGACGATGCATGGGAGGGAGCCGAGGCGGTGGCGGCAAAGCTGGCGGAGTTCTCCGCGCTGAGCGATTACACACTGGTGGTGGAGTGCTATCCGGGCGTCGATGACGAGGTGCTCGAGCTGGTGCGCTCGGCCTTCAGGCCCGACGCGGTGGTCCTCTCCGACGACGCCTTCTATGACGGCGACGAGCTCACCGCCCGCATGCAACCGCACCTCACCGATGACCGCGTGCGCGGCGTGATGTACTACGGCAGGCTCGAGGATTTCGTAGACCCTGCGGCGCTTGAGGCCGCGAGGGGGCGGCTGCCGGAGCATGGCCGCACGCTCGTCTATGGCGTCGGCGCGGGCCTCGTGGCCACGGGCGACACCTTCGTGTATTGCGACCTCGCTCGATGGGAGATCGAGTTGCGCTACCGCGCGGGCATGCCCAACTTCCGCGCCCACAACGAGGACGAGGACGCGCTCCGCAAGGTCAAGCGCGGCTACTTCGTGGAATGGAGAATCGCGGACAAGCGCAAGATGGAGGTCTTCGACCGCGTTGACTTATTCCTCGACTCGAACGTGGCTGGTAC
>CAJOGH010000191.1:1227-2624 GCA_905233865.1 uncultured Atopobiaceae bacterium | reverse complement strand
GACCCGGGTGTCTGGGGCGGCCAGTGGATGAGGGACGTCTGCGGGCTTGACCCCGAGGCCGACAACTACGCGTGGTCCTTCGACGGCGTGCCCGAGGAAAACAGCCTCTACCTGCGCATCGGTGACGTGTGCGTCGAGGTTCCCGCACAGGACCTGGTGCTCTCGCATCCCGTGGAGCTGCTCGGCATGCCCGTCTACTGCCGTTTCGGCGCGGAGTTCCCCATCCGCTTCGACCTCCTCGACACCATGGGCGGCCAGAACCTCAGCTTGCAGGTGCACCCGCTCACCGAGTACATCCGCAGCCGCTTCGGCATGGCCTACACGCAGGACGAGAGCTACTACGTTCTGGACGTGGGGGAGGGTGGTGGCGTCTTCCTTGGCCTCAAGGAGCGCGTCGACCGTGATGCCTTCGAGCGCGACCTGCGCTTGGCGCAGGAGGGTGGGCCGAGCTTTCCGGCAGAGAGGTACGTCAACCTCTTTCCAGCCAAGAAGCACGACCACTTCCTCATCCCGGCGGGCACGCTGCACTGCTCGGCGGCAAACGCGATGGTGCTCGAGATATCGGCTACTCCGTACGACTTCACCTTTAAGATGTGGGACTGGGATCGTCTGGGCCTGGACGGCTTGCCTAGACCCATCCACATCGAAGAGGGTCTTGCAAACATCCAGTGGGATCGCACGACCGGGTGGGTGCGCGAGAACCTGGTAAATGCCACATACGTCGTTCACGACGGCGACGACTACCTGGAGGAGCACACCGGTCTGCACGAGCTGGAGTTCATCGAGACGCGCCGCTTCACCTCGCGCGGGGTGACGGAGCACGACGCGACCGGTGGCTTCCACATGCTCAACCTGGTGGACGGCGCCTCGGCCGTGGTCGAGAGCCCCGAGGGGGCCTTCGCCCCCCTCACGGTCCACTACGCCGAGACCTTCATCGTGCCGGCGGCAGCGGGGCGCTACACCGTACGCCCCGAGAGCGAAGGCGAGCGGATTATGTTTGTCCAGGCATACGTACGCCAGCGCTAGCCTGCTCCGAAAAGATTTGACGTTTCTTTCGGGGCGGGAGCGATAGGGGGTACGCCTGTCTGCTCAACGAAAGTCGCATGCTCCCGATATGACGCGCAAGGTCCAAGTCGTGCGCGACGGAAGAGTTACTTCTGGCATCTTGCGCGGTATTGTGTCACCCTCCAACCATTCCTTGCCAAGCACCATTCGCACGAAGCTCGGCCCGAAGTGTTTGGCGCGGCTGCCCGAATAGCCCATGTCGTGGCTGGAGATGGCGGACATCTCCTCGGACGTCAGCCCGAAGTCCCACACGTCGAAGTTCTCGCGGATGCGCCCGGCGTGCGTGGGCTTGGGGGTGACCACCACGCCACGCTGGATGTTCCAGCGAAGCA
>CAJOGH010000191.1:0-1153 GCA_905233865.1 uncultured Atopobiaceae bacterium | reverse complement strand
TGTCCACGCCGTAGCGGCGCATGACGTCCATGGCCGACTGCGCGGTAGAGCGGGGTGCCGGGCACGAGCGTGAGCATGGACGCGTTGACCATGCTGGGGTGAGGCCAGTTGTAGAGCCTGGTCGTGAGCTGGGCGTTGGCGAGCTCGTACCCGTGGCCGTCGGCACCCCCCAGGAAGCATAGTGAGGAAACCGTAAACGCCAACAACTGGCACGGCACCTGCGTCACCATGCATCAGATTACAGCTTTGCCTCTATGCGTAGCGCCTCGAACAAAGCTTCTACCCCGTCGATTCGAACATGCCCGCAAGTATGCTCGCGAACTCCTCGATGAGGTTGTTGGTGCGGTCGCGGGGCCAGTAGCAGTAGTACTCGCTCTTGAGCTGGCCACCCGGCCCCACGAGGGGGATGCGGCGGATGGCCGCGCCGGTGCGGGGCGTTCGCTCGCGCGTCTCCACGGGCATGAAGCCGCGGTTTCCAGCAACCATCATGCGGCCCTCCTCGCGTGAGCGGGCGAAGAGGAAGTCGGAGCGAAAGCCCAGCACGTCGCGGTAGTAGGTGCGCTCCACGTCCTCCTGGTCGGGCGAGGCGATGAGGATGCAGGGAAGCTGGACCAAATCGGACACCGTGAGCCGTTCGGCCCAGGCCACGCTGCTCGCCTCGGACACCTCCACGTATTGCCAGCCGTCAAAGAGGTGCTGGTTCACGTAGGCATCCGAAAGGGCACGCCTGCGATCGGAGAAGAGCACGTCCACCTTGTGGGAAAGGATGAGCTGGTAGAGGGTGTCGTGGCTGCCGGCCGTGGCGTGCACGGGGATGTGCGGGTGGCGTGCGGCGAAGGCGGTGACAGCCGCCTGCACCTCCCAGCCCTCGTAGCGGTTGAGGTAGCCCACGCCGAGCGTGGTGGCCCACCCACGGGCAACGCCTTCGGCCTCGAAGCGCAGGTCCTCCAGCTGCTCTATGAGCACGCGCGCCTTGCGGGCAAAGAGCTCCCCGGCCGCCGTGGCGCGCACGCCGCGACCCTGGCGCTGCAACAGCTCAAAGCCCAGCTCGCTCTCCAGCGCTTTGACCTGCTGCGATATGGCCGACTGGCTCACGAGGCACGCCTCGGCGGCACGGGTGAACGAACCCGTCTCCACCACGCTGCAGAAGTAC
>CAJOGH010000190.1 GCA_905233865.1 uncultured Atopobiaceae bacterium | reverse complement strand
TCAGACCCTCGCTCCAGAGGGCCTGGGCGTTTCTGACTGGCGAGTTGGGGTGCGCGCTCACAAAGCGCAGCGTCTTGCCGCCCACCTGGATGCTGCCGGCGCTCATGGCCGAGGTGTCTATGTCCAGGAGGTTGTCGCTGGGGTTGCTCACACTGGCACGGAACCACAGGCAGTTGATGCCGCCGTTGTCGTGGTTGCCTGCCATGCCCTGGACCATGTTGGGCAGGATGTCGGTAAGGCCGGCGGCCTCGAGCTCGTCGATGAGGGCCCAGCTGACCTCCTGCATGGCCAGGACCTCCACGCCCTCCTCGCGCACCGCGCGCACGACCTCGGTGGCGCTCGCGCGGCCGCCGTCGGCGCTGAGCGTCATGAGGCGCAGGTAGGAGTCGCTGGTGCTGGGGCTGCTTGCCTGCGTTGTTGCCGGCGGGTTGGTCAGACGCCCAGATGGCACGAAGTAGCCCCAGTGCCAAAAGAGGAGGAGCCCCAGCGACGCCGCGCTCACGATCACGAGCAGGTAGCGGCGCCACAGCAGCGCCAATACCACGACGATGGCCACGGGAATGAACAGCAGCGGAATGAACGACACGAGCTCGGGGATGGCCGGGCCGGTCGAGTCCTCAAGGGGGATGGTTCGCATCCACATGAGCGCGACGGTCGGCACCATGACGAGCCACAGCAGCAGCGACAGGCAGCCATGGCGCGGCTTGCCCGAGGGCAGGTGCGGGCGGCGCATGCCTGATCCCCTGCCAGAGCCTGTGCCCGATCCCGAGCCCCTGCCTGCGCCCTGAGGCTGCTGCCTGCGAGCAACACGCGGCTGGTCAACATCGGCGTAGGGGTTGCCCTCGTAGGGCTGTCCGCCCGCGTAGGGGTTGTCCGCCTGCGGCACGCGCGCCTGCGGACGGGGCGAGACCTGTGTCTTGCCGTCGTGCACGTCCTGGTCGTAAGTGCTCATGTGGTCCTCGCGCTCGTGCCGCGTTGCGGCTCTGGTCTTCTTGCAACCATCGTAAGGCATAACTGCGTCCTGCCATGGCGAGGTCGTGCTCCCGCTTGCTCTTCTCGATAAGAGCTTACGTATGCCCATCCAATAATCCGTGCCGTCTGCCAATGTCTCGGCTCGCTCGGGACCATCAATGGCTAAAGTGTTACCTAAGTATGGAGCGAGGCATCGCCTCGGTGATTGGAAAGGGAGCACGCATGGACAAGCAGATCGAGTCGACCGTCGCCGCGTGGCAGGCAAACGTCACGGACGCCGACCTCAAAACGGAGCTTGACGCGCTGGTCGCCGCTGACGACGACAAGCTGTACGACGCGTTCTATCGTAGCCTCGAGTTTGGTACCGCTGGCCTGCGTGGCACCCTTGGCGTGGGTACCAACCGCATGAACGTTCACGTGGTCGCCCAGGCCACCCAGGGCGTGGCCGACTACCTCAACGCCCACTACGACAACCCCACGCTCGCGCTCGCCCGTGACTCCCGCCTCAAGGGCGAGGACTTCCAGCGCGTGGCCGCCGGTGTCCTGGCTGCCAATGGCGTGCACGTCTACGTCTTCCCGCGCATCGAGCCGGTCCCCGCGCTCTCCTTTGCCGTGCGTCACCTGGGCACTTCCGCGGGCATCGTGCTGACGGCGTCGCACAACCCCGCGCCCTACAACGGCTACAAGGTCTACAACGACAACGGCGGCCAGATCGCCAACGAGGCGGCCGACGAGATCTCCGCCAACATCGCCAAGGTCGACATGTTCAGCGGCGTCAAGATGATGGACTTTGACGAGGCGCTGGCTCAGGGTCTCGTTGAGTGGACGCCCGAGGAGGTCCTGGACTCGTTCATCGACGCCGTGGCCACCCAGAGCGTTGAGGGCTTCAAGGCCGCCGACGACTTCAAGGTCGTCTACACGCCGCTCAACGGCACCGGCATGGAGTGCGTCACGCGCATCCTCGAGCGCATCGGCGTGACCAACGTGTCCGTCCCGCCCGAGCAGGCCGAGCCCGACGGCAACTTCCCGACCTGCTCCTACCCCAACCCCGAGTTCCGTGAGGCGCTCGAGCTGGGCCTCAAGCTGTGCGACGAGGTCAAGCCGCAGCTCATGCTTGCCACCGACCCTGACGCCGACCGCATGGGCACCGCCATCCCGCACAACGGCGAGTACAAGCTCATCAGCGGCAACGAGATGGGCGTGCTCATGATGGACTGGCTGTGCCAGCGCAAGAAGGCCGCCGGCGAGGACGTCACCAACAAGGTGGCCGTCTCGACCATCGTGTCGTCCGTCATGCCCGACGCGCTCGCCCGTGACTGGGGCTTTGAGATGCGCCGCGTGCTCACGGGCTTCAAGTACATTGGCGACCAGATCGACCAGCTCAAGGATGCCGGCGAGGAGGATCGCTACCTCATGGGCTTTGAGGAGTCCTACGGCTACCTGGTGGGCACCCACGCCCGTGACAAGGACGCCATCGTGGCCTCGCTCATGGCCGTGGAGATGGCTGCAGATTACGCCGAGCGCGGCAAGGACCTCTACGAGGCCATGGAGGACCTGTACCAGAAGTACGGCTACTACATGAACGCCACGGTCAACGCGAGCTTCCCCGGTGCCTCTGGTGCCGATCACATGGCCGAGATCATGGCCGGCCTGCGCGAGCAGCCGCCCACCGAGATTGCCGGCATGGCCGTCGAGGGCATGACCGACTACGCCACCGGTCCCGAGATGCCGCGCGTCTCC
>CAJOGH010000189.1 GCA_905233865.1 uncultured Atopobiaceae bacterium | reverse complement strand
GACCGGATCGCCAACGCCATCGCCGCGCGCAAGGCGTACGGGTCGCCGGTCATCGTCGTGGACTTTGGGACGGCAACCAACATTGACGTGGTGGACGCGAGCGGCGCCTTTAGGGGTGGCGCCATCATGCCGGGCGTGTTGTCCAGCGCCGAGGCACTCTTTTCGCACGCGGCCAAGCTGTCGAGCGTGCCGCTGGTGATGCCCGAGCACGCGCTGGGCACGACGACCGAGGAGGCCATCCAGAGCGGCATCGTGATGGGCGCGGCCGCGCAGGCGGAGGGCCTGGTGGCGCGCATCGTGGCCGAGCTCGCGGACGAGACACCGGGCATGGCCAGGCCAACCATCGTGGGGACGGGCGGGTACGCGTCCGAGGTCGCGCGCGCGACGGACCTCTTTGACGTCGTCGACCCCGAGCTGACCATCCGCGGCATCTACCTGATCACCGCGCATGCCTACGCCAAGCACATGGCCCGCGAGGGGTAGCGCGTGCCAGAGGGACGGAGGCAAGGCACCTTTCAGCCTTTCTCCCCCGAGCGTCATATCGTGCATGTGGGGCCTTTTGTGTTCCAAGTGACGCTCCAGGGTGGCGATTTACCCGCATCTTCATGCTCTTCTCGCCCATAGCGATAAGAGCCTAGGGCCGCTACCTGGGGTTCTTCGAGCAGGGCCCAAGAACGGCTGCCACCCAACACCCAAATCCACCACCCCCGAGCGTCATTTGGAACGCGAAAAGCCCGATTTGCACGCTGTGACGCTCCGGGGTGGCAAATTGGCGCTTGCAAAAAGTTAGCCATGGTGTACTCTTGTTACTGAAGTTAGAGGGGGTTAACTCTTACCGCACATGCCCCCTCCTGATTTCGCTGCACGACGCCACCAAGCGGACCCTCTCCCCGCAGACGTGGTACGCGCCGCCGACCACTCCTTCCGCCGGCGGCGCATCTTTTTGCAATGGCGCGCCCAGGCGGCGCAAGCGACGAAGGGACAAGGATGAGTGGGACGGGTGCGATGAGCGTCACCTACGACTTTTCACACCTCGAGGGGTGCACAGCGGGCGAGAGCCTCCTGTGCCAGGAGTTCGCCCAGACCTTCGTACGCTGCGCCGCGGGCGTCATCTTCTTTGCTAAGCCCGTCGCGCTCTATTCGTTCGCGCCCACCGGAGCGGCCATGGCGGCGGCTGGGTCGCCAGACGAGCTCCGCACCTCGCTCACCGAGCTTGTCCGCGTGTACGCGCGCGAACTGAGGGACTTTGGCATCGTCCTTGAGGCGCTGTTCTGCCACGACTCGCGCACCATGCTCATCGTCTACCGCGAGGAGCTTGTGGCATCGGTGCTTGCCGACGCCGACGCCAGGGCGTTTCTTGCCGCACACGGCTTTGCCACCGAGAGCTCTCGCGCCCTCGTGCGCTCCATGCGCAAGAAGCTCGATGCCTACTACCGCTCACGCGTCAGCCGTGCGCACGGCGCGGGCCCAGAGGGCAGCGCGCGCGTGGAGTTCCCACACGCGATGGGCGTGCTCTTTGGATATCCCCTCGAGGACGTGATCGGCTTCATGAGCGGCGCACGTGCCACCTGCCACGGCCCCTGGAAGGCCTACGGAGACGCTGAGCAGGCGCGCGTGCGCTTTGACGCGATCACCGACGTCGAGCAGGGATGCCGCCGACGCTATCGGTCGGGCGCCAGCCTGCGGGCGCTGCTGCAGACGGCGTGACGGGCGGCCCGCCACTATTGCCATTGGTGCCCCGGGAGGGGCTGACAGTTTGGAGGAACACATGAGCAAGGTTGCAGTCGTCTACTGGTCGCAGTCCGGGAACACCGAGGCCATGGCCGAGGCCATCGCGGAGGCCGCTGGCGCCAACGCGGTCGAGGTCTCGAGTTTCCAGCCCAGCGAGGTCGCGGACTACGACGCGTTCGCCTTCGGGTGCCCCGCCATGGGCGACGAGGAGCTCGACGACGACTTCGAGGAGGTCTGGAACGCGTGCGTGCCCAACTTTGACGGCAAGCCAGTGGCGCTCTTTGGCTCCTACGACTGGGGCACGGGCGAGTGGATGGAGACCTGGAAGGACGCCGCGACCGCCGCGGGCGTGAACGTGGTCGACACCGTGATTGCCAACCTCGAGCCCGACGACGAGGCGCTCGAGAAGCTCGCGGCCCTTGGCAAGAGCCTCGCGGAGTAGGTGTTGCAGGGGCTCGAGAACCTGATCTTGCCTGTTTAGCCACCCTGGAGCGTCATATCGTGCATTTGGGCCCTCTCGTGTTCCAAGTGACGCTCCGGGGTGGCGTTTCTCCCGCACCTCCATGCCCTTCTCGCCCATGGCAATAAGAGCCTAAGGCTGCTACCTGGGATTCTTCGAGCGAGGCGCCGGGGCAGCAAGTGCCCACCGTCCAAAACCACCACCCTCACGCGTCATTTGGAACGCGAACACGCCGATTTGCACGCTTTGACGCTCTGGGGTGGCAGGTCGTAGGGACCCCACGAGCAGATTCGTTTTTTCTAGGTCGGCACATTCGTTTTTTCTAGGTAGCAGCATTCGTTTTTTCTAGGTAGCAGCATTCGTTTTTTCTAGGAAGCAGCATTCGTTTTTTCTATCTGCTAGACTCGTATTTACTAAACGACCTCACATGGAGGTTCCAATGGCCGAAGGAGAGACTCGTCCACACGGATACATACCTCGACTGGTTGACCCACTCGTAGAGAAATACCTGACGCTGTTCGGGGC
>CAJOGH010000188.1 GCA_905233865.1 uncultured Atopobiaceae bacterium | reverse complement strand
GTCTACCACCTGCAGAACGCCAAGACCAACGGCGTGACCCAGAGGGAGATCGCCGCGGTCGTCACGCACGTGGCGTTCTACGCGGGGTGGCCCAAGGCGTGGGCGGTGTTCAACCTCGCCAAGGACGTCTGGGAGACCAACGAGGGTGACCTCCCCTACGACGACGCTGAGATGCGCGCGCACGCCAAGGCGATGCCCTTCCCCATCGGCAAGCCCAACGACGCCTATGCGCAGTACTTCGTGGGCCAGAGCTACCTTGCCCCGGTCTCGACCGAGCAGGTGCCCGTCTTCAACGTCACCTTTGAGCCCGGCTGCCGCAACAACTGGCACGTGCACCATGCCGACAAGGGCGGCGGGCAGATGCTCGTCTGCGTTGCCGGTCGCGGCTACTACCAGGAGGAGGGCAAGGCGGCGGTCGAGCTGACGCCTGGCTCGGTCGTCAACATCCCTGCCGGCGTCAAACACTGGCACGGCGCCGCGCCTGACTCGTGGTTCTCTCACCTTGCCATTGAGGTTCCCGGCGAGAACGGCAGCAACGAGTGGCTGGAGCCCGTCTCCGACGAGGTGTATGGAGCGCTGTCCTAGCGACGTTTCTCGCCTGAACTGGGGCACCAGCCCCTATCCATGCGGCCGATAAGAGCCATTGTGTGAGCTCTTGTCGGCCGCTTTGCGTGTCTAGTCGCCCGAGCAGTAGATCTCGACCGCCATGGAGGCGAACTCCGCCGCCCCGGGACCTGCGGCCTCGTTTATGTTGTGCGTGAACTCGCCGCCCGCGCCGTACGCGCGGCCCAGGTACGCAAGGATATCGTTCGTGCAGGTGTAAGCGTTCTCCGTGATGAACCGCTGTATGGCCTCTACCTGGTCCTGTGCCTCGTCGCACGCGGGGCTGACGCCCGCGGCCGCCATCTCGCCAAAGGGCACGAACAGGGACATCAGGCGCTCGCCCATGGCGTCCTTGTCCGCCTTGGTCTTACCTGCCCACCTTTGCTCGTACTCGGCCCACTGGGGCATTGCTCCCCAGGACTGCCTGGCACGTGCCTCGTACTCGTCCGACCTGTTCGCGTCATGCGGCTCGTTGCTCATACGTCTCGCTCCCGTCGTCGTGGCGGACACGGCCTGACCCAAGGCTTGCATGCGCTCATTCTGCCACCGTTTTGAATAATCGTGTGCCAGAATCGGCTGCACTGTCAAGAAGTCATGATTGTACGCACCACGTATAAGCCGTCTAGCACTGGGCGTATCAGGTGAATAGAAGCGACCGATATATCGCCTCGTCCGTATCGCCGAACACGTTGAAGACCACGGTGATGCCCGCGTCCTCGTGCGTGTCGAGCCACTCGCGCACGGTGCGCACGGCAATCTCGGCGGCCTCCTCCTGCGGGAAGCCGAAGATGCCCGTGCTGATGCAGCAGAAGGCGACGGACGTCAGGCCGCTCCTGGCTGCGAGGTCGAGGCAGCTGCGGTAGCACTGGGCGAGCTGCAGGCGGTGCCGTGCGGTCGGCCTCCCCTGCGCGATGGGCCCGACCGTGTGGATGACGTGCTTGGCCGGCAGGTTGTAGGCACCGGTGATCTTCGCCGAGCCCGTCGGCTCCTCGCTGCCCTGCGCCTCCATGATGTGGGCGCACTCGGCACGAAGCTGAACGCCCGCGAACGTGTGGATGGCGTTGTCGATGCAGTGGTGTCCCGGCACCCAGCAGCCGAGCATCTGGCTGTTTGCGGCGTTGACTATGGCGTCGGTCGCAAGCGTGGTGATGTCGCCGCGCCACAGGCGCAGACGAGCGTCATCGCGCGAGGGCGCCGCGTCATCCGCTGTGCTGATACCGACCTCGGCGATCATGCCCTGCAGCAGCTCGTCCTGCATCGCGAGCCAGCCGGAGTCGGCAGGGATTGGCGGGCGCGTGTTCACGAGTGCGCGGAACGCCGTCCAAAGTTCGTCGACGTCTTCACTATCCGGCTGCTCACAGCCACGCTCGATGCAGAGGCCGGTCACGAGGCCCTTTAGCAGCTCTCTCTTGCGGTCGTTATCCATCCTGCCCTCCCAGCAACTCTTCCAGAACGTGGTCGATGTCGGCGTCGATGAGGATTGATCGGTCACGGATGTCGGGGTGAGCATACGCCTCGCCGTAGTTCACGCAGGCATAGGTCGCTTGCGGGTTTGCATGAGTGTATTGCCAAAACGGGTACTTGATGATGACGGGGGTGTTCGCTCCCACGCCCAGCTCCAGGAAGAGGACCCTTCCCTCCTGATGTGCCTCCAGGAAGCTTCGGTAGCGTTCGGCCGCCGCGTGCCAACCCTCGTCCTCCACGAAGGTGTCATCGGCGCGCAGGTTCATGGCCATGGGCCTACCGCATACGGGGCAGCGTGGCACGAGCTCGGAAGGCACGCGCATGTCGCGCTGCTCCTCCACCATGCGCCTCACGGCCTCGTAGTTGTCGTAGGTCTTGGCATGGCACGGGACGCTGCACTGCCACAGGCCGTAGTCACCCTGCGTGTAGAAGAGCCGCCCCTTGGGGAAGCCCGCCCTCTGGAACTGGTGGTCGACGTTCGTGGTTAGGACGAAGAGGTCCTTCTCGCCCACCAGTTGCCGAAGCTTCGCGTAGGTGTCCTTGGGCGGGTCCACGTAGCGGTTGTGCCAGATGTGGCGACTCCAGTAGGCCCACTGCTCCTCGAGGTCCTGGAACGGGAAGAATCCCGCCGAGTACATGTCGGTGAAGCCGTACTTGGCGATGAAG
>CAJOGH010000187.1 GCA_905233865.1 uncultured Atopobiaceae bacterium | reverse complement strand
GCGTGTAGGAGATGCCCGCCTCGTTGAGGGCCTCGACGAAGCCCTTGTGAGAGGCATCGAGGGCGGCGTGCTCAGTGAGCTGCAGGACGCCGATCTTGTAGGACTTGGAGCCAGCGTTTCCGGATCCGCCGGAGTTGCAGCCGGCAAGGACGGCGGCGGCACCAGCGGCCGCGGCACCTGCCACAAAGGAGCGGCGGGAGATGAGCTTTTCCATGGTAATCCCCTCACGTCGAATGGATTGCTGCCATGCAGCATCGTTTCTCCATAGTATCAGCACAAGCCCCGCGATGCATTACACGCGAGTTAACACGTAACACTTTGGAACAAAGGGAAAGGTTGTTGTTCCAGTCAGCGCAGCCACCCCAGAGCGTCGTTTGGTGCAAAACGGCCGTCCGACGTTCCAAATGACGCTCCGGGGTGGCGTTTTCCTCCCCTTCCCGGGCATCGCTCCGCCCACCCGTTCGTAAAAAACCAGGTAACGGCCTTGCGCTCTTATCGGCAGGGCGAGAAGAGCATGGATTCGCCGCGATTCTGCCACCCTGGCGGGTAACTTCGAACAAGAATGGCGCCAAATGCACCAAATGACGCTCCGGGGTGGCAGCACGTGCCTGACCAAAGCGAAGGCGCCCGACACCGCTGTGGTGCCAGGCGCCTCCCTCACATGCGTGGAACAAGAACCTGTCCCCTGTTCCACGAGGGCTTACGCGAAGTCGGCGAGCTGAGCCTCCAGCTGGGCGATCGTAGCGGAAAGCTCCTCCTGCTGTCCGCGCTTCTTGGCGATGACCTCGGGCGCGGCCTTGGCGACGAAGCCCTCGTTGGAAAGGGTGCGCTCAACGCCGGCGAGGTCCTTGCGCGCTCGCTCGAGCTCCTTGTTCAGGCGCTTGGCCTCGGCATCCAGGTCCACCAGACCGCCGACGACGACGTAGACCTCAAGCGAGCCGTCCACGACGCTCACGGAGCCGGCAGGCTTGTCCTGCGCCGCGCCGAGCGCCAGCTGGTCCACGCGGCCCAGCGAGCAGATGAAGTCGCGCTGCTCCTCCAGGACGGCAGCGTCTGCGGCGCTGGAGCGCACGGCCACGTCAAGCTCGGCCTTGGGGCTCAGGCGGTAGCGGGCGCGGGTCGAGCGCACGACGCTCACCACACGGCGGGCCAGGTCGAACTTGGCCTCGGCCGTATCGTCCACAAAGCGGGCCAGCTCGTCAGGCTCGGGCCAGGCAGCGAGCATCAGGAACTCGGCACTGTGGTCGTCCAGGGCGCTGGCGGGCATGGTGCCCCAGATGGTCTCGGTCACAAAGGGCATGACCGGGTGCAGCATGCGCAGGATGCAGTCGAGCACGAACATCAGGTTGCGCTGGACCTGCAGGCGCGTGCTCTTGTCGCCATCCAGAAGGCGTCCCTTGCACAGCTCGATGTACCAGTCGCAGAAGTCGTTCCACACGAAGGCCTGCAGCTCACGGGCGTAGTCGCCAAACTCGTAGGTCTCCAGGCAGGTGGTGGCGCGCTCGCACATCTTGGCCAGGCGGCTGAGCATCCAGGCATCCTCGGGCGTGGCGGCGGCGGGCTCGCCGGGCTCGTAGCCCTCCATGTTCATGAGGACGAAGCGGCTGGCGTTCCAGACCTTGGTCACAAAGCCGCGGGCCGCCTCGGTGCGCGGGCTGCTCTTGAACTCGTGCGTCTTCTTGTCGATCTCGGCGTCAAAGCGGACGTCCTGGTTGCCGGTGACCAGCGTGAGCAGGCCGTGGCGCATGGCGTCGGCGCCGTAGGTGGCCATGAGGTCCAGCGGGTCGACGCCGTTGCCCTTGGACTTGGACATGCGGCTGCCATCCTTGGCCAGAATCGTGGCGTAGATGTACACGTCGTGGAAGGGCACCTCGTCGGTGAAGTAGAGCGAGCTCATGATCATGCGCGCGACCCACAGCGCGATGATGTCGCGGGCCGTGACCAGGACCTTGGTGGGATGGTGCTCGGCGAGCTCGTCGGTGGAGTCGGGCCAACCCTGCGTGGCAAAGGTCCACAGTTGCGAGGAGAACCAGGTGTCAAGCACGTCCTCGTCCTGGTGCACGTGGGTGCCGCCGCACTTGGGGCAGGTGCTAGTGTCCTCCATGAGGGCGTCGCTCCAGCCGCAGTCGGGACAGTAGAACACCGGGATGCGGTGGCCCCACCACAGCTGACGGCTGATGCACCAGTCCTTGAGGTTGTCCATCCAAGTGAGGTAGGTGTTGGTCCAGCGCTCGGGGTGGAACGTGACCTCACCGGACTTGACGACCTCGGTGGCGCGCTCCTTCAGGCGGTCGACCGCCACGAACCACTGCTCGGATTCCCAGGGCTCAAGCGCGGTGTCGCAGCGGTAGCAGTGCATGACGGAGTGGTCGTGGTCATCGATGTGGTCCAGCAGGCCGTGCTCCTCAAACCAGGACACGACGGCGGCGCGGCACTCGTCGCGATCCATGCCGCTGAACTCGCCGTAGCCGTCCACCACGACGGCGTGCTCGTCAAAGATGTTGATGCGCGGCAGGTCGTGGGCCTCCCCCATCGCAAAGTCGTTGGGGTCGTGCGAGGGCGTGACCTTGACGAAGCCCGAGCCAAAGCCGGCGTCCACGTGCCAGTCGCTAAAGATGGGGATCTCGCGGTCAACGATGGGCAGGCGCACGGTCTTGCCCACGAACTTGGCCTTGTCGGGGTCCTCGGGCGAGACGGCGATGCCGGTGTCGCCGAGCATGGTCTCGGGGCGGGTGGTGGCCACGACG
>CAJOGH010000186.1 GCA_905233865.1 uncultured Atopobiaceae bacterium | reverse complement strand
CATGTACGACGTCGAAGACATGGCGCCCGAGGAGCGCATAGCCGTGTGGTAGCGGGCGGGGGGGCTCTTGTCGGCCTGTGTTTGGAGAGAAGAGCGCTACTCCTGGATGCCGCGGTGGTCGGCTAGCCAGGTGGCGTAGGTCTGCGCGTTGAGGAACTCCACATGGTTGGAGCCACAGGAGGCGCAGGTCAGAAGTGCTGAGCCGTGCTCGCGGGGCTTGAGGTCGTTGGTGGCATCGCAGTCGCGGCAGTGCTGGCGAAGGGCGCCGTCGACAGGCTTGAGCAGACGGATCTTCTTCATGGTGAGCCATGACGCAATGCGCTCGGCTGTTGAGAAGTCACCAGCGGCCACGGGCAGCGCGAGGTAGGTGGCGTCGTCGACCAGTCGGATGGTGAGCTTGCCTGACGCGCCCAGCAGGCTGGAGTTGGCCGTGGCCTTTGACATGATGGTGTAGGAGATGAGGTCGTCCTTGGTGTGCAGGCCCTCCTCGTCAAAGACCCAGGTGCCTAGCTTCTCGTCCCTGCTCTTGAGCGTGTACTTCATAGTCTCTCCCGCATGTCGTGGTTACGTGCCTATTATAGGGTGGCGCGGGCGGCAAGGTGGACTTCGGTGTCGGAGGCATGACCCACTCTTTAGGCGCTGCGACGTAGTCGCTCTGCGGCCTGTTTCGCTATTCCGTCCCCTCCGCGGCGTACAATGCGTGCATACGCCAAGTTTCGTGCCTCGCGGGAGGTCGTCTATGATCGAGTTCGTCTGGCCCATTGCGCTCGTTGTCGTGAGCAATGTCGTCTACCAGGTGTGTGCCAAGTCGGTGCCTAACGCCATTAATCCCTTTGCCTCAATGATCGTCACGTACCTGATTGCCGGCGTGGTCAGCGTCATCCTCTACTTTGTGACTACGGGCGGCGGAAACCTTGGGCGCGAGCTGTCCAAGGTCAACTGGGCTTCGTTTGTCTATGGCCTTGCCATCGTCGGCCTTGAGGTGGGCTTTATCTGCGCGTACAAGGCCGGCTGGGAAGTCAGCGTGGCAAGCGTCGTCCAGAGCGGGGCCCTCGCTGTGGCGATGCTTTTTGTAGGCTACCTCGCCTTCCATGAGGCACTCACCTGGCAGAAGCTCCTTGGCGTGGTCGTGTGCCTCGTGGGCCTCGCGCTGATCAACCTCAAGTCGTAGGGAATGCGCCGCGTGTCGCTCATGCGCGACATGGTGTACGTGTCGCGAAAAAGTGACATTTCTCAGCCGCAGGTCAAAGGCTTGCGGTCGCAAAAAGGTTGGCGAAATCGCCATTTTATGCAGTTTCGCGCCCCGATTTGTTTGATTCCTGTATGCCGCAAGACAACTTTCTTTGAAACCTCGTGAGCGCGGCCGCTCACCTCCCTGACGATTGGGGTGGGAGGTGATCACATGGCTCAACGGAGGAAGGTCCGTCATCGCGCTCGCGGGCGCCTGGGTCTCGTCCCGCCGCGGGCGGTTGTCATGGCTGCCGTGGCTTGCGCCGTGCTTCTTCTGGGCGTAGGCGCGCTCGCCATGACTGCCGGGAAGGGCGTCGTGGTCGAGCGCTCTGGTGGCTCGGGGCAGCGTTCGGCGGCAACAGACGCGGCTACGCCCCAGGCACAGACGATTGTCGTCGACGTCGACGGTGCGGTGGCGGCGCCGGGCGTGTACGACCTCACGTCTGCCTCGCCACGGGTGCGCGACGCCATTGCGGCCGCAGGAGGCCTTGCGGAGGACGCCGACACGAGCACGATCAACATGGCGGCGCTCGTCGTCGACGCGAGCAAGGTGCACGTGCCACGCGCGAGCGAGCAACAGGCGTCGGGCCCAGCGGCTGGCGGTGGCTCGGCAGGGGAGGGCACGGGCACTGGCGGCGGCGCGGGTGGCGTGTCCAACGGCCTGGTGAACATCAACTCGGCAACGGCCGAGGAGCTCCAGACCCTCTCGGGCGTGGGCGAGGCCACGGCCAACGCCATCATTCGCGATCGAGAGGCCAACGGCCCCTTTGCCTCGACAGAGGACCTCATGCGCGTGTCGGGCATCGGACAGAAGAAGTTCGCCAAGATTTCGGGGAGCATCTGTGTCTGAGGCCGAAGGACCCCGCATGCCCACCAAGCCCATGGTGCCCACCGTCTTCTACCTTGCACTTGGCATTTTTGCGGCAGCCGCGGTGTGGCTTCGGTGGGAGGAGGCGTGGAAGGTTGCCGCGGGTACGTCGCCTCCTGGCGCCATTGTGCCGCCGCTGTTGGTCGCTGCGGTGACTGTCGTGGGCATCTTGCTTCTGCTGGTGTTTGTGCGCCCAACCTTCTCCCGTGTGGTGCTCGTGCTCGTCGCGGGGCTCGCGGCGGGGTCGGTCGCGGCGTGGCTGGCCCTCTCGCAGGGAGCTGGCGTCGTGCGCACGCTCTCGCATGCGCCGGTGTCGAGCGTGAGCGTGGTGCGAGGCGACGCACTCGCGCTACGGCTATCGCTGTCGGGCGAGTCTTGCCAGTGAGTGGGGGACGACGGGCCGGGTGTGGGTGAGCTCCGACGAGCCGCTGGAGGTGGGCCGCCGTTATGCGTGTGTGGGGCGGTTTGAGACCGACGAGGGCGACTGGGCCGTAAGTTCGCGTGCCCAGGGAGTGTGGGGTACGGTTCGCGTTCGGCATGTCATGGGGTCCGAGCCGCTTGACGGACCAGCTGGTGCGTTCGCGCGTCTGTCGCAGACGGCCTACGACTCGCTCGATCCGACCTCATCCGATGCCCGTGCCATTGCGGCTGCCTGTGTTTGCGGGCGGCGCTCTGCCCTTCGTGATCGTGGGGTCGACAAGAGCGTGGCTGCGTGCGGCGTCTCGCACTTGGTTGCCGTGAGCGGCACGCACATTGCCATTGTGCTCTCGCTTGTGGGCGGATTGCTGGCGCGATCTCGCATGGCGCGTCCGCTACGGTTTGGCATCCTCCTGATGGCCGGCGGTGCCTTCGTTGTCTTTTGCGGGGCTCCCGCCTCGGCGGTGCGCGCCCTGGTCATGACGATGTGTGCCATTGGGTCTGACCTTCTGGGGCGCAGGAACCAGTCGCTTGCGGGTCTTTCGGTGGCGGCCTCCGGCATGATGCTCTTTGACCCGTGCGTCACGGGCCAGTTGGGCTTCTGTCTTTCGGTCGTGTGCGTGGTCGCGCTCACGACGCTCTCGCCCTATGTGGGCTATGCGATTGACGTTGCCGTGCCCAGACCTGCCTTTGTCGTTGTGCCGCGAAAGCCACGGCGGCGACTGCGGAAGGCGTCGGCGGAACTACGGAGGCTTCTTTCCGCCTCGCTGACGGCGCAGCTTGCGACGGCGCCTCTCACGGCTTCGACCTTTGGCGTGCTCTCGCTCGTGGGGCCGTTGGCCAACCTTGTGGTGTCGGCTCCCTTTGTCGTGGCTTTGCAGGCGGCACTCGTCTCGTGCCTGCTCGCTCCGGTGCCGCCGCTTCACGCTGCGGCTCTGGTAGTGGTTGACGTTGTTGGCGTCCCCCTGGCTGCTGCGTTGCGCATGTTTGCCTCGCTGCCGCTTGCCGCCATCCCAGTAGAGCTCGACCCCGTTCCCATCGCGGTCGTAGTGGCGGCTGCCGCGGTGGCGCTGCTGGTGGCATGGCCGCGCCTTGCACCCGTACCACTTCGCTGTGTCCTGGCTCTTGTCGCCCTGGTGATAGCGGGCGTGCTTGCGCGTTGGTGTGCCTTTGAGCCGCCGGGTGTCACTGTGCTCGATGTCGGTCAGGGTGACGCAATCCTCATTCGCGACGGTCCCTCTGCAGTGCTTGTGGACACGGGTCCCGACGATGCGGTGGTGAGCGCCCTGGCGCGGAACCACGTGTATCACCTGGATGCCGTCGTGGTGACGCACCTCCACGACGATCACTATGGGGGACTGCGCGAGCTTGCGGGTGTCGTCGCGGTGGACGAGGTCTATGTCGCGCGGGGTGTGACGAGCGGCGGCATGGGCGAGGCGGGCGAGATCATGCGGGAGGCCTGTGGTCATGAGCCTGTGGAGCTGGGGTTGGGGGACTCGCTGCGCGTGGGCGGCTTTGACCTCACCGTGGTGTGGCCGCAGGCAAGCGTCGACGGGCACGACAACGCCGACTCGATCATGATGGACGTCGAGTACCACGAGGGCAGGCATGACATGCGCGCCCTGCTCACGGGCGATGCCGAGCGCGACGAGTGCGCGCACATAGCGCAGGCGGTGGGCGACATCGACTTCCTCAAGGTGGGTCACCATGGGTCCGAGGTCTCGATTACGCCCGAGGAGGCGAGGGCGCTGGATGCCGAGGTTGCTGTCGCAAGCGCTGGAGAGGGCAACAAGTACGGGCATCCCACGGACGAGTGCGTGAGCATCCTCGAGAGGTCAGGAGCCCTGTTCTTCTGTACCAAGGACGCAGGGGATGTCCTCGTGCAGCCAGGGGAGGGCGGTGTGGTCGTCAGCTCGTCGCGGGGCTCGCCTGTACTATGATGCTCTGTGGAACATCAAGGAGGGACCCTTCACATGGCTCAGGCTTCTAACAACCAACTCTTGCGCGCCTACCTGGCCGTTGGTGGCGACTCGCTCAAGCGGCAGACTGCAACGACGCGCATCAAGGCCCGTGTTGAGGAGTCCTTTGCCGACTTCAACCTGGACGAGATCCACCCCAGCTCCGACCTCGACCCTGGCCTGGTGGTCAACTCCCTCCAGACGCTGCCGTTTGGCGATGGTCCTCGCATCGTGGTCATCTACGAGGCCGATAAGCTCCTCAAGGACGTGAGCGAGGCCATCATCAAGTACCTGGAGGACCCCAACCCCAGCTGCGTGCTGTTCATGGAGTCGGCCAAGCTGGCCAAGAACACGCGCCTGTACAAGGCGGTGGCTGCCTGCGGGAAGAATGCGATCATCAACTGCGAACCGCTCAAGCGCTGGAACCTCGCGCCCAAGGTCATCAAGATGGCGCAGGTGCACGGCCTCACGCTCACGGCCGACGGCGCCGACGAGCTCATTGGCCGTGCGGGCGAGGACACCGTCATGCTCGACCGCCAGCTGGCCAACCTCGCCGACCTGCTGGGTGCTGGCGCGCGCGTGGACGCACCGGAGGTCGCTGCCAACGTGGCGCAGACTGCCGAGGTCAAGCCCTGGGCGTTCCTAGATGCGCTGAGCGCGCGTGACGTCGGCCGCGCCATGTCGCTCTACCGTCTCATTGGCGTCAA
>CAJOGH010000185.1 GCA_905233865.1 uncultured Atopobiaceae bacterium | reverse complement strand
TCCATGGCGCCCGTGGTGATGGTGCCGGTCTTGTCCAGGCACAGTACATCGACGCGCGCGAGGCTCTCGATGCAGTAGAGCTGCTGGACCAGCACGTTCTTCTGCGTCAGGCGAACGGTTGCGATGGCAAGGACTGTGGAGGTGAGCAGGATAAGGCCCTGCGGGATCATGCCGCCCATGGCCGCCACGGTGGACAGCAGCGACTGCGAGACGTCCTGGGTCTCAGTGACGGTACGAACGTAGAGGCCCACGCCCAGGGGCACGAGCGCGAAGGTCGCGGCCTTGATGATCTTGTTGAGGGTGGAGAGAATCTGCGAGTTGGGCTTAGCACCCTGCTTGGCCTCGGCGGCGATGCGGGCAGCCAGGCAGTCCTGACCCACAGCGCTGATGCGCGCCGTCGCCGTGCCACAGCTCACGAAGCTGCCGCTCATAAGCAGGTCACCCTCGGTCTTGGCGATGTCGTCGGACTCACCCGTGAGCAGGCTCTCGTTCATGGAGGGCTCGCCGTAGATGACCACGGCGTCGGCGGGCACCTGGTCACCGCGGCGCAGGAGGATGACGTCGTCCATGACCAGCTCGCCGGGCGGCACCTGACACTCCACGCCGTCACGGATGACGCGCACGTTCTTGCGGGCGACGATGGCTAGCTTGTCCAAGGCCGCCTTGGAGCGCAGCTCCTGAATGATGCCAATAAAGAGGTTGGCAAAGACGACCGCGAGGAACAGCAGGTTGCGGTAGCTGCCCGTATAGATGATACAGATGGCCAAGAATAGGTTGACGGCATTGAAGAGCGTGCAGGCGTTGTCGCGCACGATGGCGGCGACCGACTTGGTCTTGGCCTCCGCGCCACCGTTGTGGCGACCGTCGGCCATGCGCTCGGCGACCTCCTGGGAGGTAAGGCCGGTGACCTGGTTAGCGGGCGTCTGTTCCATAGACCCTCCAACGTGAAAGGGGCCCGCCAGACTTGACGGGCCCCGCATGTCCTGGTGCCCTCAGAGGGGTTCGAACCCACGACCTTTCGCTCCGGAGGCGAACGCTCTGATCCACTGAGCTATGAGGGCTTGCTGACAGAGTATAGCACGCATCTGCGAAACGCCACGGCGCCGCGGGTGGCAGGGAGCGTGCGAGGCGAGGCTCTTGTCGGCCGGATGAGGACGCATTCGGGTGCAATCGCGACACGCTCGTGTCCCCATTCTCATTTTGATAATCGTACCTGTCCCCATTCTCATTTTGCACGCGCGTTAATGGGTGAAGGGCGGCAGCGGGGCTGATGGTACGATGCTAACTACCAGCATCAACCTATGGGGTGATAGTGTGATAACCGTACTTGACGCGTCGGTAGACGCTGACCAGCTTGACCAGTTTGTCCGCTGGATAGAGGGCAAGGGCCTTGCCGCGCACGTCTCACGCGGGAGCGACCAGACCATCGTGGGCCTCGTGGGCGACACGTCCGTCGTGGACCCCGCCCTCATCGAGAGCCTTGACTTCGTGAACTCCGTCCAGCGCGTGAGCGAGCCGTTCAAGCGCGCGGGCAGGAGCTTCCACCCTGAGGACACGATCGTGGACTGTGGCCTTGGCGTGCGTGTGGGCGCGGGCGAGCTCACCGTCATCGCCGGCCCCGCCAACGTGGAAGGCGCGGGCTTCCTAGACATTGCCCGCGCGTGCAAGGAGGCCGGCGCCACGATGCTGCGCGGCAGCGTCTATGCGCGGCGGACGAGCCCCTACGACGGCGGCGTGCTTAAGGCGGACGGCCTTGAGATCCTGTCGCAGGCACGCGAGGAACTGGGCATGCCCGTGGTGAGCCACGTGCGCGACGTGCGTGACCTTGACACCTTTGCGAGCAGCGACGTCGACGTCCTTGAGATTGGCGCACGTGAGGCGCAGAACGTGAACCTGCTGCGCGAGGCCGGTCAGCTGGGTCGTGCCGTCCTGCTCAGGCGTGGCGCCGCGATGACCATAGACGAGCTGCTCGTGAGCGCCGAGACCATCATGGCTGCCGGCAACGAGCGCGTCATCCTGTGCGAGCGCGGAATCCGCACCTTTGAGCCGCGCACCTCCAACACCCTTGACGTGAGCGCCATCCCCGTGCTGCGCCGCCTGACCCACCTGCCCGTGGTGGTGGACCCCACGCGCGCCGGCGGACAGGCCAGCCTCGTGGAGCCGCTCTCGCTTGCTGCCACCGCGGCGGGTGCCAGCGGTGTTGAGATCGAGGTCCACACCGACCCGGAGCTCTCGTGGTCCCCCGCCGCACGCCTCCTGACGCCCGAGGCGCTGGCCAGCTGCGTGAGGCGCTGCCAGGCAGTCCGCGCCTCCCTGGGGAGCGCGTGATGGCGGCCGCGAAGGTCGTGCCCGGTCGCGTGGGCATCCTGGGCCTCGGCCTCATAGGTGGCTCGTTTGCCAAGGCCTTTGCCGCCGCCGGGCGTGAGGTCTATGCCTACGACCTGAGCGAGGACGTGCAGGCCATGGCCGCGATAGAGACCACCTCGGGCACGCTCGACCAGACCACGATTCCCACCTGCGAGCTCATCATCCTCGCGGGCTACCCTGAGATCTGCGTGGACTGGCTGCGCGACAACGCCGCCCACGTGAGCGCCCAGACCATCGTCATCGACATCGCCGGCGTCAAGGGCGCGGTGTGCGCCGAGTGCTTTGAGATTGCCTACCGCAACGGCTTTTCCTTCGTGGGCACTCACCCCATGGCCGGCTCGCAGTACTCCGGCTTTGCCCACGCGCGCGCCAACCTGTTCCACAAGGCGCCCATGGTGCTCGTTCCTCCCCCGGGCGGTAACGTCGAGCGCCTAGAGCTCCTAGACCGTCTCGAGGGCCTGCTCGAGCCCTGCGGCTTTGGCTTCTTTAGCGTGACCACGCCCGAGCGCCACGACCGCCTGATTGCCTACACCTCCCAGCTTGCGCACGTCGTGTCCAACGCATACGTCAAGAGCCCCACGGCCCGCGAGCACCGCGGCTTTTCCGCAGGCTCCTACAAGGACCTCACCCGCGTGGCGCGCCTTAACGCACCGATGTGGCGCGAGCTGTTCCTGGACAACGCGGAATGCCTGAGCTACGAGATAGGCCTGATCATCGACTCGCTTCAGGAGTACAAGGACGCCATCGATGCCAACGACGGGGAACGGCTTGAGCTGCTACTTGCCGAGGGCGACCGACTCAAGAGGGAGGCCGAGGCCCGATGACGCACACGCGCACCGTTCATGTGCCCACGACCAGCCGCGCCTACGACGTGCACATCGGCGACGGCATCTTAGAGCAGGTGCCCGCCATCGTGGGAAAGCTGGAGCCCTACGTCCGCGTGCGGACCATCAGCGACTCGAACGTGGCGCCGCTCTACGGGCAGCGCCTCATGGACGCCTTTGACGCGGCCACGTATGCCGCGAGCCTCGCCACCTTTGAGGCGGGCGAGAAGAGCAAGCGCCTGTCAACCATCGAGTGCCTGCTGGAGGGCATGGCCGCCGAGGCCTTTGACCGCGACGCGCTCGTGGTGGCCCTTGGTGGCGGCGTGACTGGCGACATGGCCGGCCTCGTTGCGGCGATGTACCTGCGCGGCATCGACTACGTGCAGGTGCCCACGTCGCTGCTTGCGATGGTGGACTCCAGCGTGGGCGGCAAGTGCGCGGTGGACCTGAGCGCGGGCAAGAACCTTGCCGGCGCCTTCCTGCAGCCGCGCGCCGTCATCGCTGACGTGAGCTGCCTGGACACGATAGCGCCCGAACTGTTGCGCGACTCGTGCGGCGAGGTCATCAAGCATGCCGTCCTGGCCGACCCGGACATGCTCCAGGACCTGCTGCGCTCCCCCATCCAGGCCGAGCACCTCGACCACGAGCGCATGGTTGACCTGGTGGCCCGCAACGTGGAGATCAAGCGCGACGTGGTGGCCGCCGACGAGCGCGAGCATGGGGCGCGCCAGACCCTCAACCTGGGCCACA
>CAJOGH010000184.1 GCA_905233865.1 uncultured Atopobiaceae bacterium | reverse complement strand
GATATATGCGTACATGCTCTAGCCGTCCGTCTCTGGGGGCGGCGTCCCCGGATGTGGGCTGAGGCGCTATGCGCGAAGCGTGGCATCAACAAGGGCTTGCGTATAGGGATGCGAGGGATGCGACAGCACCCTCTCCACGGTGCCTTCCTCCACCAGCCTGCCGCGCTCCATCACGAGGACGCGGTCGCAGAAATCCTGCACCAGCGCTAAGTCATGGCAGATGAAGAGGTAGGCCGTGTCGCGTTCTCGTCTGAGGGCCGCGAGCAGCTCCATGATCTGGGCCTGAACCGTGACGTCGAGCGAGCTCGTGGCCTCGTCGCATATGACGAGGTCCGGGTCGGGCAAGAGGGCCCGCGCTATGGCGGCGCGCTGGCACTGGCCTCCGGAGACCTCGCACGGGCGGCGATAGGCGAGCGCTTCTTCCAGACCGCACCTGCGCATGAGGCCAAGCGCACGCGCCTGGGCATCAGCTCTCGGCACCCCTTTGTTTCTCAGCGCCTCGCTCACGCCGTCGAGCAAGATGCGCCGCGGGTCGAAGGACGGCGCCGGATCCTGAAACACCATCTGAACGGCTTGGCCGAGCTCGCGCAAGGATGTGCCGTGCAGCGAGGAGACGTCTTGCCCGTCGAGCACGATGGTGCCGGCGGTGGGCTCGAGTAGACGCGTTATGAGCCGGGCGACGGTGGACTTGCCGCTTCCGGATCCGCCAACGAGCCCCACGGTCTCGCCTGGCAGCACGGCAAAGGACACGCCGTCCACGGCCAAGACGTCGGGATGGCCCTTGCGCGCAAATCGTTTCGTGAGGCCGCTGACCTGCAGGACGGGGCTAGTCATGATTCATCGCTCCTTGGACGTCGCGCGCGAGCCGTGGAGTGGCGCGCAGAAGTTCGCGGGTGTAGGGGGCGGTGGGGGAGTCGAGCACCTGCGAGGCCTCGCCCCGTTCCACCACCATGCCGTCCTTCAAGACGACGACCGAGTCTGCCAAGGCGCGCACGACGCCCATGTTGTGCGTCACGAGCACGATGGTGGTGCCACGCTGCTCGTTTATCCGCCTGAAGAGGTCGATCACCTGCCGCTGCGCGATGGTGTCGAGGGCACTTGTTGGCTCGTCGGCAAACAAGACCTTCGGCTCGGACAGCAGGGCCATGGCGATGCCGACGCGCTGGCCCATGCCGCCCGAGAGGTTGAAGGGATAGCTTGCGAGGACGCGCTCCGGGTCGTCGAGTCCCAGCCTTGCGAGCACGGCGACGGCCAGCCCGCGGCACTCGTCGCGCGATATGCGGCGATGGGCGCGCAGGGCCTCGTACACCTGATCGCCTATGCGGCGAAGCGGCGTCAGCGCGGAGAGGCTGTCTTGGAAGACGAGTGCGAGGTCTTGTCCGCAGAGCGCGCGCAACTCCTTGCGCGAGAGGGCGAGGAGGCTTGTGCCCCCATAGCGTATGTCGCCGTCCGTGACCGCACCGCCAGGGCCGAGAAGTCCCATCGCCGCCTTCACCAGCGTGGACTTGCCGCTTCCCGACTCGCCGACGATGCAGGTCACCGTCCCCGTCTCCACGCAAAACGACACGTCGCGCACGACGGCGACGCCGTCGTAGGCGATGCGCACCTGGTCGTATGCGAGCAATGGGCTGGGCATGTCCTCTCCTGTACCTCGTGTCCCTATACGTCCAGGTCCGCCGTGATCTCGTAGTAATCGCACGGGTGCGGAGCGATGCCGGTCACGTTTGCCTTGCTCACGATGCCCATCTGCAAGAAGGACGCAAAGAAGAAGCCGTGGTCATCCAAGACGGTCTGGCTCATCTGCGTGGCGAGCCTCGCGCGCTCGTCGGGGTCGAAGGTGGAGCGGAGCTGCTGGTGGAACCCTTCGAGCTTGTCGCTGTGATAGCCGCCGAAGTTCTTGGTGGAGCTGTCGAGACAGGTTGCTCCAAAGAAATACTCGGGGTCGCCTGTGGGTGCGGTCGTGAGCGCGCTAACGTAGACGTCCCACGCGGACTTGTCCTTGCGCACTTCCGTGTGGTTTGAGGTGGAGTTTACCTGCACGTCCATGCCGATCTCCTTGAGCGCGGCCTGGGACGACTCGGCAAGCAGGGGCAGCTCCAGACGACCGGGATAGGTGAGCCAGCGTATCGTGAGGCGCTGTCCGTCCTTCTCCCTGATGCCGTCGCCGTCGGAGTCGACCCAGCCTGCCTGCTCGAGCGCCGTCTTGGCAGCCTCTGGGTCATAGGTCTCCGTCGTCACGGTGTCGTCGCCGAACTTCATGGTGGTGGGGAAGGGGCCCTTGGCCGGCTTCCCGCGGCCAGAGAGCAGGGTCTGGACGAAGGCCTCTTTGGGGATGCCCAACGCGAGGGCCCTGCGCACGGCGTCGTCTTGCATGATGGGCGCCGAGAAGTTCGCCTGGCCAAAGAACACCCGGCTCGTGAAGCAGTCTGCTACGTGGTAGTCGTTGCCCTGAAAGAGCGGATAGCTCGCGTATGCCAGCCCGTAGGTGGCGTCTATCTCGCCGGACTGCAGCGCGCTCTGCAGCGCGTCGGTGCTCGAGAACGCGCTGACGACGATGGTGTCGACCTTGGGGGCGTCTCCCCAGTACTTGTCGTTCTTGGTCAGCGTGATCTGCGTGTCGCTGACTTCCTGGGCGACGTAGGGGCCGGTGCCGCTTACGTTGTTGTCTGCCGTCACGCCCGCCTGCATGTCGATGATGGCGCCGTAGGGGTCGCAGAGGTAGTTAATGAGGGCAGGGCAGGGCTCTTTCGTCTCTATGACGATGGCATTGTCCTCAGTG
>CAJOGH010000183.1 GCA_905233865.1 uncultured Atopobiaceae bacterium | reverse complement strand
AGTGCGTGGAGGTCATGAAGCTCGGCTTTGGCATGCCCGTCCTTGGCACTCCAGCGCCAGAGCTGCAGCGTAACCTCGTGCGCGTTGTCGTGTGCACGCCCGCCGTCGACCCATTCCTTGGTGCCCTCAACCTTGGTCGTACCACTGAGCTTGTTGGTGACCACGAAGCCGGACTTCGCGTCGCCCTCGATGGTCCTGGCGTATCCCTCAGGCACTTGTTTCTCGTCCACGGTGTATTCCACCGGTTCGAGGCGGCTTTCGACCATGACATGCGTGGGCAGCTGACTCCAGGTGACCTTGAGCGCGTCGCCTGTGGCGTCGTGCGCAATGGTCTTGGTGGCATCCGCCGCCGCAAGCCCTGCGTCGGTGAGCACCTGCTCAGTCACGTCCGTGTTGCCCGCCGTGGCCGAAATTGTGAGCTTCACATCCTTGCGCGTTTTGTTGGCGTTGTTGCCGTCTACCCACTTCTTGGTGGCCACCACGTCGGCCTTGGGCACCGTGTAGGTGTTGGTGACCGTGTAGTTGCGGATGACGGTGGTCTTGAGCTGCGTGCCCGCAGGCAGGCTCACGTTGTTTACGCTGTAGCGTGCGGCAAGTGCCGTGGGGATGTTGTCGAAGGTCGCCGTCCAGTTGTTGCTAGAGCTGAGCACGGCGGTCCTCGAGGTGGCATCCCCAGTCTCGCTCAGAAGCGTAACCGTGACGCCCGTGAGCGGCTTGGCGCCCACCAGCTCCGCGCGGATGC
The DNA here is from genome assembly GCA_905233865.1 of uncultured Atopobiaceae bacterium. GTDB lineage: Bacteria > Actinomycetota > Coriobacteriia > Coriobacteriales > Atopobiaceae > CAJOGH01. The sequence goes on along the minus strand of CAJOGH010000183.1, from coordinate 2,051 downwards.
TGGAGTCACCCTCCACAAACTTGCCTGCGGTGTAGCCGTCCGCGGCATCCTCGCGCGGCACATACTGGTACTCGGCATCGCCACTGCCCGCATACTTGGCCGGCAGGTCGAGCCACGTGACGGTCCAACCATTGGCCTCGTTGGCCACCCGGTCGTCCAACGTGTGGTTGATGGTCTGGGTGTTGGCCGGATCGGTGGAGCTACGCTTCTGATCCAGGTGGAACGTAAGGCTCGTGGGTCGCTTCTGGTCGCGGTTGTTCTCGTCCTCCCATACCTTGTGGACGCTCACGCCACGCGTGGCAGTAACGTGCGTGTTGGTAATGGTAAAGCCACTCACGTCGTCGCCCGTTATGGTCTTGGTGTAGCCGGCAGGCGTCCAACGATTGCTTACGCCAGCAACGGCGCCTGTGCTCGCTTCGCTCTCGTTCACGAGGTACGTTATGCGCTCGTAGGTGGGGTTGTTGGTGGTGGAGTCGGTGTCGGTACGCTTGTACAGCGGCAGCTTGGGCCACTGTGCCTCAAGCTTACCGTCGTTGCCCGTGCTCTGCATACGCACGAACGGGTTCACGGGGTTGCCGTAGACGTCCGTGATTGGCTTGTTGTCCGTGCGCTCGATCATGAAGTAGATCTCGCTCGGACGCCTGCCGTCCTGGTTGTTGGCGTCGTCCCACACCTTGGTGGCCGTCACGTCCGTGGTCGGATTCTTGTAGTTGAGGAACTGCGGCACGCCCGCCTGGTGGCGCGGGTACATGGCGTTGTTCCGCAGCTCATCGGGAACCGCCACGAGCGTGCCCTTCTTCGCGTCTGCGTAGGTGGTGCCCACCGCAGGATCAAGCATCTTGTCCCCGTCGGTGGAAGTGCCACCTTCGCTCACTGCCACGAACTCCACGCTCAGCACGTCGGCATCGCTCAGCGACGCCCGTACCTTGCGGGTATGCACCACGCCGTCGTAGGTCACCTGGTCGGCCTCGTTGAACCAGAAGCCATTGCCAATGTACTTGGCGGCATCCGGCACAACCTCGGCCATCTCGTAGGTAAAGGTCTTGGGCTCGCCCTTCTGCAGACCCAGCTTGTCCACGTCAAACACAAGGCCGTCGTCCTCGCTCTGCGCGAAGCGCACCAGATGCACGCTCTCGCCTGCCTGGTTGGAGTTGCGCGTGTGGTACACGCGGTCGGCGCCTGCGCCCTGCAGGCCCTTGCCCGTGGCCTCGGTGTAGTAGTCCGTGGGCATGGGGGCCTCGGCCGCGTTTTCGCCCACGGGCCTCAGCGTAAACGAGAAGGGCTTCGCTGCGTAGCCGATGGCATCCACGCCGGAGCGCTCACGGTCGGCGTAGTCTTTCTCGGCCACCATCTGGAAGGTCTGCGTGTGTGCGTTGTAGACGTTGGTGAACGGCAGGGTGTAGGAGCCATCGGTATCGGCTGCAACCTCATCGCCGTTGGAATCCCTGACCTCATAGGTAATGCTCAGGTCGGTGGACACGGTAATGGTTACGGAGTAGCTCTGGCTGGAGTAGGTGACACCTGGCAGACGCGTAGCGCCCGTGGCGGCCGGTGTCATCTCGCGCACCTGGTAGAAATAGGTGCCTGGCTCCTCGAACACGATGGAGCCAAAGCTCTTGGTGAGCTCGGACGGACCCGTCACCGCAATGCGCTTGTACGTCTCGCCGCCGTAGTGGGAGTCGGCGGGCATGGGCTGACGAATGCCCAGGCTGTTGCCCGCCGACAAGAGCCCGAATTCGAACTTGATGTCGCTCACGCCCGGCCAGACCTCGGCCCAGGTCTTGTTTTCAGGCAGGCCCGTTACCGTCTTGGAGATCTTGATCTCCTTGGAGGAGCTGCTCTGGAAGGTGTTGGTAATGGAGAAGCCCTGACTGGCGTTGCCCTCAATGGTCTTGGTGTAGCCTGCCACGTGATCCTCGTCCACGGTATAGACAATCTCCGCACCCGTGGCGGTGTCGTACTTGGGCGCCTCGAAGACGAAGTTCCATGCTGTGCTGCTGCCCGGCGTCGTCTCGCGGCTGCCCGTGGTTCCGTCGTCTGCCGTACCGTCG